>JALYXJ010000272.1 GCA_030947165.1 Gemmatimonadota bacterium | reverse complement strand
ATCCGCGGCCCGCACCCGCGCATCGAGTCGCAGCGGCGGTGTGCCGTTGACGGACGCGATGCGCAGCGCCAGCAGATGCTCGTCCGTCGCGCCGAGCCGCAGCCGCAACACGATGCCGCGCCGGCGGAGCGAGTCGTCGTCCGTGTCGAGGTAGAGGTCGCGGTGCATCGAGCGGCGCGGCTCGCTCGCCGCGATGCCGAGCGGCAGCGGCGCCTGCGCCAGCTCCTCGAGCTGGTGCGTGGAGCGCAGCGCATAGTGGAACGACGTCGACGAGTGTCCGGAAGTCTGCACGCCGCTATCGGGGACCGAGACAGTCGCGGAAGATGACGCGGTCGGCCTTGCCCGGATCGCCGATCGCGTCATAGAACTCGTTGAAGTAGCCGAGCGTCTCGCGCACGACCCCCGGATCGAGCAGCCGGCCAACCTCGTCGGCGTACAGTGCGTAGATGGCGTCCTTCTTCTGCTGGAAGAGGGGAATGGCCTTCACGAATTCGGGATTCAGTTGGCAGTAGCCGCGGAACTTGCGGTAGCGAACCTTCGTGATCCTGATCGACGGATCCGGCGTGGCATAGCGAGTGTTCACCGCGCCGGCGAAGTCGAAATCGTACGCCACCGGCAGGTTGCGGCCGTCGGGCAGCGCGACGATCTCTCCATTGTGGAGTTGGTTGAACGAGAAGTCCGTGTTGCCGATCAAGTACTCGAACAGGTAGACCACCGCCTGCGGCGTCTGCTCGAAGTCCTCGATCCCGGCGCCCTTCAACTTCGTCAGCTTTCCGCCGAGGCGGGCCGCCATCTGGTCGGGGTCCTCGATGAGAAAACCGTATCGCACCGCTTCGGTCTTGCCGCTGCCGCTGTCGGCATAGGTGACGCGCAACAACCGCACGCGGTGGCTCGTCGGCGTGAGGAGCTGGTAGATCCGGTAGAGCTGGAGCTCCTGGAGCACGTACTGCTCGTACGCGTCGGTGTCGCGGCAGTAGTTGGTGAGCTTCGGCTTGTCGACGTGATCGAACACCGTGTTCTTGGTGTCCTTTCCGGCGAAGTTGAGGCGAATGGGCGGGAATTCGCAGTGGGCGAGCCGCCAGATGCCGTGCACCTTGGCTCGGACGGGCACCCGCACGAGCGCGGAGTCCGGGCCCTTGTAGGTGAGCATCGCGCCACGCCAGGGGGCCTTGTCGCCGTGCTTCTTGTCGTCGCGAAGCTGCCCGAGGTGGGCGGTGAAGGTGACGGCGAGCGGCGCCTCGCTGCGAAAGAGCGGCGAGATCGTCTCGCCATCTGGTACGGACGTGGCCTGCGCCGACGCAGCGGACGTCGCGACGCAGGTGGCGGCGGCGAGCAGGCCGACGAGACGCCGGCGTGATGAGATGGGCATCGGGCGCACCGGTAGAGGTGGATTACACCAGCTCGGCGTCGATCACCTGCGCCGAGCCGACCATACGCACGAGCACGATCAGGTCGTCGGCCATCGTCTTCTTCCGGAGCTGGACGAAGTAGTCGACGACGTGCACGTCATTGTCTGTCGCCACCGCCGCCGCCCGCCACTGCTTGGTGTACTCGGCGAGCCGCGGCTCGATGACACGTCGCATCGCCGCCACGTCGGGCGTGCGAATGCGCAGCCGCATCTCGGGCGACGGCGACGCGTCGTCGTCGTCGTTGTGCGCGCGACGCCAGGCGCGATCGGCCACTCCTTCGAGCTGCTCTCGCGTCATGTTGCGAAAGATCTCGTCGTCGAGCCGCGCCACGAAGGTGCCGGTGCGGGCCAGCTGTTTCGCCCGGCGCAGTCGCTTGTCCGCGATGCGGCCGTCCAGCTCCATCGGCGCCTGCCCGAAGTCGGAGTACCAGAGTGCGAGCACCGTGGCGTTGAAGCCGATGGAGAGCACCGCGGCGACCGGAAGGTTCACAGCGGCGGCCAGTCCGATGCCCGTGGCGAGAAAGACGTAGACGGCATCCTTGCTGTCGTCGAGCGTGTTGCGGAAGCGCACAGCCGCGACGATGCCCGCGAGGCTGAACGCCAGTGCGAGACTGTACTTCACCATGATCACGATCCCAGCCACCACGGCCGGGAGGATGATGAGCAGCTGCACCACCGACTGCTGATAGCCGCGCTTCGCCCGGGTGACCTGGTAGACCCAGGCGACCGGCAGCGAAAGCAGCACGGCCGCGAGCATCGCGACGGCCACGGTGAGCGCGAGCGTCGCCTCGTCGAGCGGAATGGCGGACACATCGTGCTTGCTGGTCACCACCGGGCCGCCGCCGAACAGCGTATCGAGCGACGCCGGCGCCACGCCGGCCTGGTGCGGAAGGGCCTTCCAGGCGAGCGTGATGCTGCCGAGCAGCACGATGTAATAGATGATGCATCGGAGGACGACGCGGGTCGCCGGTCCGAGCTGATAACCGTCATTCCTGGGCATGCGTTCGGCAGCTGGTGGGACCTCGTCTAGTATCGCGCTGCCCGCTCCCGAGCGCCATGCTTGCTCGGCCGTCAGCCGCATCCCACATTCCGGCATGATACCGCGACGCATCTCCGGACTGCGTGCAGTCCTGACCCTTCTGTGCTGTTCCTGCACGGTGTCCGCGCAGGTCCCGCCCGTGGGCAGCGGCACCGCGAGCCCCACCGCGGCGACGCATCCGACGCTGGTCGTCCTGATCACGGTGGACCAGCTCCGGGCCGACTATCTGACGCGGTTCGGGCCCCAATTGACCGGCGGCATCGGTCGGCTGATGCGCGGCGGCGCGTGGTTCACCGACGCCCACCACGACCACGCCATCACCGAGACGGCACCCGGACACGCCACGCTGCTCGCCGGCCGCTTCCCACGCTCCACCGGCATCATGCTCAACCGGGCCGGCGTAGAGGACGACGCCGCTCCCCTGCTCGCCGGTGCATCAGGGCCCGGCGCCTCGCCCCGTCGGTTCATCGGCACCACGCTCGTCGACTGGCTCCGCACCGCGGATGCCCGCTCCCGAAGCCTGTCCGTCTCCATGAAGGATCGCGCCGCGATCCTGCCGGTCGGGCGGTCGAAGACGAGCGTCTACTGGTATTCTCCGGACGGCCGGTTCACGACGAGCCGCTACTACACCGACTCGTTGCCGTCGTGGGTGAGCGCCTTCAATGCCCGCCGGGTGCCACAGGGCTACGCCGGCAAGGCCTGGACGCTGCTCCTCCCCGATGCGGCGTACCCGGAGAACGACGCCCCACTCGTCCAGTTGGGCGTCGCCACCTTCCCGCACCAGCTGCCGAGCGACACCGCCGGCGTAGCGAGCCTGGTGCGCCTGACGCCGTTCATGGACGATATCACCGCCGCGTTCGCCCTGCAGGGGCTCACCGCGCTCGGACTGGGCGCCGGCCCACAGACCGACCTGCTGGCGATGTCGCTGTCGGCCACCGATGTGATCGGCCATCGCTATGGCCCCGATTCGCGCGAGATCCACGACGACGTGCTGCGACTCGATCGCACCGTCGGGGCCTTCCTCGACTCGCTGTATCGGGTGCGCGATTCGGCACGCGTCGTCGTGGTGCTCACCTCCGACCACGGCGTCGCGCCGATCCCCGAGCTCGCGGTGAACCGCGACGGCGCGCCACCCGAACGTGTCGATCTCGCACCGCTCGTCGCGGCCCTGCGCGCCAGTCTCCGCGCCGCGAAGGTGGACACGATGGCGATCGATCTCGATCAGCAGATCGTCTTCGCGGACTGCGCCGCCTTCCGCGCGGCGTCCGTGAACGCCGACTCCGCCGTCAGCGCGTTCGCTGCCAACCTGCGAAAGGAGCCCGGCGTGCTCCGCGTGGATCACTACCGCACGCTGATTGCCGACTCGCTCAAGGATCCCGTCGCGCGGCGCTGGAGCCACCAGTTCCCCGTCACGGCGCCGGTCGAGCTGGTGGTCACGCTCACGCCGTTCAGTACCTTCGGCGGCAATGTCGCGTCGCACGGCTCCCCCTACGACTACGACACGCACGTGCCCATGATCTTCTACGGCGCAGGTGTGCGGCCCGGGCGCTACGACTCGTTCGTTCGCACCGTCGATCTGGCCCCGACGCTGGCTGCCCTCGCCGGCGTGAAGCCGACGGAGCGGCTGGATGGAGTCGTGCTGGGGGACGCGCTTGTGGAGAAGGGCCACTGAAGTAGGCGGGTATACCGGTACCTGTACTCGGAATGGCAAGTGGGGCCGTAACAATGAGGTCCGCCTTCGGAGAGCTTGTGTCCCCGCTGAGAGACGTCGGCAACGCTGCGACGGTCAGAGGCAGTACCGCGGCGAGGCGTCCACACGTTGTTGGGAGCGGTATGCCAGTCCTGGTACCGGGTACAGCGTACCCGCGTACTTCAGTGGTCTTTTACTTCAGGTCAGATCCCCCGCCGCATCCGCACGATCGGCAACTGCACTCCATCCGGCATGACGACGTCGATCCGCTCGATCGGCTCGAAGCCGAGCCGGGTGTACAGCGGCACCCCCGGCAGCGTCGCGCCCAGCTCGAAGGCGGTGAACCCCGCCGCCTCGGCGGCATTGCGGCAGGCGACATAGAGTCGCCGGGCGAGCCCACGCCTCGCCCACGAGGGGTGCACGAAGAACGCGCGGATGCGGGCCGGTGACCTCCGCGGGTCCAGCAATGGATCGCGCGTCGATTTGTGCTGATCGCCGCCATACAGCGTCTGGCGCTTGCTCCACCCCCCGCACGCCACGAAGCCGGCGGGGCCGTCGATCACGAAGTAGGTCCGATCGGCGATGAGCTGGGTGTCCACGCCGAACACGAACCGCAGCGCGCTCTCGACCTGCTCGGCCGAGTAATAGCCCGCGCTCAGCGCGCGCACCGATTCCTCGATCAACAGCTCCAGCCTCGGCACGTCCTTGATCTTGGCGTGCCGCAGCGCGAGCTCGTCGACGGCGGCTAACTCCGTCACCGCGCGCCGGATAGCGGGGCGCGGATCGCGAGCGGCACAACCGTCGTCCCCCACCGCAGCTGCAGTTGCGCCGAGTCCGCGTCCACGAGTGGAAAAACGAAGGTCAGAGTCTCCACGTGCTCGCCGTGCCGCGGCGTAGCGTGCACGCGCAACGCGTCGCGACGCTCCGGATACCGGAGGTGGAATGCCGCCGGGTCGGTGCTGAAGATGATCGTCCAGGAGGCGGAGTCGGGAATCGCCCACACTCCGTAGCTCCCTGCGGCCAGTGTCGCTCCGTTCACCTCCACCGGCGACGACACCGTCAGCCGCGCCACGGTGTCCGCGCTCGGCGACCAGATCCGGCCCCACGGGACGAGCGCGCCGAACAGCGCACGGCCGCGCGCGACCGGCCGCCGGTAGACGATCTCGATGCGCGTGCCCGCAACGTGCTGGACGACGGTCGCGAGTTGACTCTTCGGCGGCGCCTGGGCCGAAGCACAGGCGGCTGAAAGCAGGAGGGCGGTACTTAGGGCGGCGCGGGATCTCACGCCCCTAATAGGCAATCCGCGAGCGGCAGTAGCAATGGTGAGGGATTACTCGACTGCCATCCTGGACCTCTGACACCCTCATCACAGAATACTGCGTAATCCGAACGCCGATATGGCGAGTTGTGCGTAGCGCGGTGGAGTATTCGGTACTCCACTGAATGACCCACAACTCACGAATCGGGTTCGGACAACGGCGTTCTCTGTCGAGAGTCGGTCAGGTGTCCAGGATCGCAGTCAACGACTACGCCACGGCGAGCGTGCGTTTCCCGGCCCCTTCCCCCTTCACCCCGCGGAATCGACCGATCAGCTCCTGCAGCGTCTCCGACTGCGCGGTGAGCTCCTCGGCCATGGCGCCGAGCTGCTGGGCGGCGGCGGCGTTGCGATGGGTCACCTCGTCCACCTGCTGCATGGCTCTGCCGACGAGATCGAGGTTCTGCACCTGTTCGGCCGACGAGACCGAGACCGCCTTCACGATGTCGGCGGTCTGGCGGATGCGGGGCACCAGGCCGTCGATCAGCTCGCCCGACTGCGTCACGGTCGCCTTGCTCCGCGCCGCGAGCTCGGTGATCTCGCCCGCGGTCCGGCGCGAGACGTCGGCGAGACGGCGCACTTCCTCCGCCACGACGGCGAAACCCCGCCCCTGATGTCCGGCCCGCGCGGCTTCGATGGCCGCGTTCAGGGCGAGGAGGTTGGTCTGGTCGGCGATCTGGTTGATCGACGTGACCTTGTCGGTGATCTTCATCATCGCCGCGATCGTCACGCCCATCGCCTCGCCGCTCTTCTCGGCATCCGACGCGCCACGTCGCGCCACGTCGTCCATCTCCTGAATGACCTGCACCGTGCGCGCGATGGAATCATTGAGCGCGTTCAGGCTTCCGGTCGTCTGGGTCACACTCGCGGCCTCCTCGCTCGCGCCTTCCGAGAGTCCCTGGGCCGACTCGGTGAGCTGCGTGGCGGCGACGGCGATCGCGTCGGCGCTCAGACGAATGTCGCCGATCAGCTCCGAGAGGCTCTGCGTCATCTGCACGAACGCCTTGCCGAAGCGATCGGCGTCGGAGCGTGGCCGCACCTGCGCGTCGAGGCGGCCGGCGGAGATCTCGTCGGCCACGCGGGCCATGTCGCCGAGGTACCGCGTCATCTCCACGAGCGCGTTGCCGAATGCGTCGTTGGCCGACCGCGGCGTGATCGTGACGTCCACGTCGCCCTGACCGATGCGTTCGGCGAGCTTGGCCGTCGTTCGCAGGTAGAGCACCATCTCCTGCATCGAGCGCAGCAGCCGTCCGAGCTCGTCGTCGGAGTGGACCTCGATCATGACGTTGACGTCGCCCACGGCCAGCGCATTGGCGACGCGCATGGCCTCCTCCACCGGTGCCGTGAGCGACCGCGAGGTCAGGCCCGAGAGCCAGATCAGGATGCCGACGCAGAGGATCGTCATCAGAGCCGTCGCGACCCACCCGGCGATCTGCAGTCCTCTCAGCGCCCGGAAGGCCCGATCGATCTGCTCGACGTTGTCGGCCCGGTTCTTCTCGAGCGCAGCCTTGAGGGCGCTGTGGCTGACCATCATCTGGCGCAGCGCGGTCATCGCCTGGACGTCGCGCTGGCCCGCCATCGTGCGCTCCGTGGTCCCGCGTGCGAGGTCGTAGTACGCGGTGTAGGCC
>JALYXJ010000258.1 GCA_030947165.1 Gemmatimonadota bacterium | reverse complement strand
GGGCGCTTCGCGCATGCAAGGCGAAAACTGCCAGGGTGGCAGAAAGAATGCGGCACGGCCGGTGCCCCTCAGCGGGCTGTCCGCACACCCCAGAACACCAGCGTACCGACATGATCAATCCAGATCGCCTCACCGTAAAATCCGCCGAAGCCCTGAACGAGGCCGTGACCGAGGCCCGGAAGCACGGGAACCCGCAGGTCTACGACACCCACCTCCTGCTCGTCATGCTCCGGCAGGAGGACAGCATCGTCGTCCCCGTGCTGCAGAAGCTGGGGGTGAACGTGGCCGCGCTCCGCGAGGCCGTGCAGCGGGAGATCGAGCGCTATCCCAGGCAGAGCGACGCGAGTCCCTCGATGGCGCGCCAGCTCACCGCCGTGCTCGAGCAGGCGGAGGCGGAGGCCAAGAAGCTCGGCGACGAGTACATCAGCACCGAGCACCTTCTGCTGGCCCTCGCCGACGCACGCGGCACCGAGACGCGGCCGCTGCTCAACTCACTCGGCGCCACGCACAAGGCATTGCTCGAGGCGCTCAAGGCAGTTCGCGGAACCCACAAGGTCACCGATCAGAGCCCCGAGAATCAGTACCAGGCGCTCAAGCGCTACACGCGCGATCTCACCGAGGATGCACGCAACGGCAAGCTCGATCCGGTGATCGGCCGCGACGAGGAGATCCGCCGCTGCATGCAGGTGCTGTCGCGTCGCACGAAAAACAACCCGGTGCTGATCGGCGAGCCCGGCGTGGGCAAGACGGCGATCGTCGAGGGACTCGCGCAGCGCATCGTCAACGGCGACGTGCCCGAGAGCCTGAAGGGCAAAAGCCTGGTCTCGCTCGATCTCGGCTCCCTGATTGCCGGCGCCAAGTTTCGCGGCGAGTTCGAGGAGCGGCTCAAGGCGGTACTCAAGGAGCTCACCGAGGGAGAGGGACAGTTCATCACGTTCATCGACGAGCTCCACACCCTCGTGGGCGCCGGCAAGGCCGAGGGCTCGATGGACGCCGGTCAGATGCTCAAGCCGATGCTCGCGCGTGGCGAGCTGCACGTGGTGGGCGCCACGACGCTCGACGAATACCGCAAGCACGTGGAGAAGGACGCGGCGCTCGAGCGGCGCTTCCAGCCGGTGTACGTGGGGGAGCCGAGTGTGGAGGCCACGATCGCCATCCTGCGCGGGCTCAAGGAGCGGTACGAGGCACATCACGGCGTGCGCATCACCGACAGCGCCGTGATCGCCGCGGCCACGTTGTCGCACCGCTACATCTCGGACCGCTTCCTGCCCGACAAGGCGATTGATCTGTTGGATGAAGCCGCGTCCAAGCTGCGCATCGAGATCGACTCGATGCCGCAGGAGATTGATGAGGTGGAGAGAAGGGTGATGCAACTGGAGATCGAGCTCACGGCGCTGCGGAAGGAGAAGGATCCGGCGTCCGTGGAGCGCCGCAAGGCGATCGAGAAGGAGCTCGCGGAGCTGAAGGAGAAGTCGACAGCCATGAAGGCGGTGTGGCAGCAGGAGAAGGAGACGCTCAGCGCCGTCGGCCGGATCAAGCAACAGATCGAGCAGGCGAAGATCGAGGCGGAGCAGGCCCAGCGCGCCGGCGATCTCCAGAAGGCGGCCGAGATCAGCTACGGGCGCATCCCGGAGCTCGAGCGTCAGCTCAAGGAGGCGGAAGGCAAGCTCGCGAGCGCCGGCGGCCGTCCGCAGTACCTCAAGGAGGAGGTCACCGCCGAGGACATTGCCGAAGTGGTGGCGCGGTGGACGGGCATTCCGGTGTCGCGCATGCTCGAGGGTGAGCGCGAGCGGCTGACGAAGCTCGATCAGGAGTTGGCACAGCGAGTGGTCGGTCAGGATGAAGCCGTGCAGGCGGTGGCGAACGCCGTTCGTCGGTCGCGTGCCGGACTTCAGGATCCCAATCGGCCGATCGGATCATTCATCTTTCTCGGGCCGACGGGAGTTGGCAAGACGGAAACCGCGAGGGCCCTCGCCGACTTCCTGTTCGACGACGAGCATGCGATGGTGCGCATCGACATGTCGGAGTATATGGAGAAGCACGCGGTTGCGCGGCTGATCGGGGCGCCGCCGGGCTACGTGGGCTACGAGGAGGGCGGACAGCTCACCGAGGCCGTGCGTCGCCGGCCGTATTCGGTGATCCTGTTCGACGAGATCGAGAAGGCACATCCGGATGTCTTCAACATCCTGCTCCAGATCCTCGACGACGGGCGCCTGACCGATTCGCAAGGCCGCACCGTGGATTTCCGGAACACGGTGATCATCATGACGTCGAACATCGGGAGCCACTTCATCCTCGAGCACGCGGGCGGGGACTGGGCGATCGTGGAGACGCAGGTCAACCAGTCGGTGCGCACGCATTTCAAGCCCGAGTTCCTCAATCGCGTGGACGACATCATCATCTTCCGTCCGCTCGGGCCAGCGCAGATCGAGCATATCGTCGACCTCCAGCTCCAGCGGTTCGACAAGCTGCTGGCCGAGCGCAAGATCACGATGGAGATCACTCCAGAGGGGAAGCGGCTACTGGCGGAAGAAGGCTACGATCCGGCGTTCGGAGCGCGGCCGCTCAAGCGGACGATCCAGCGACTGATCCAGAACCCGCTGGCGCTGGCGCTGCTCGAGGGGCGCTTCCACGACGGCGATCACATCGTTGTCGCGGTGGGACCGAGTGGCACGCTGCAATTCGAGAAGGCGGAGGCCGGTGCCGCGACGGCGGCGGGGGTGGCATAGCGAATCGCGCCCGCGCAGCGCGATCACTACCTTACGCCGCATGACGGAGTTGAGAGGGACAGTCGCGGATCGCACATTCATGGAGCTCGCACTTGCCGAGGCGCAGACAGCCATGGCGGCGGGCGACGTGCCGGTCGGGGCGCTCGTCGTGCGCGCGGGGGGGGGCGAGATCATCAGTCGTGCGTCGAACCGCACGCTCCAGGATCAGAATCCTACCGCGCACGCCGAGATTCTCGCGCTGCGCGAGGCGAGCCGGGCGGTCGGCAGCTGGCGGCTGGGCGGGTGCACGCTCTACGTGACGCTGGAGCCGTGCGCGATGTGCGCGGGCGCGCTCGTGCTCGCACGGGTTGATCGCGTGGTCTTCGGCGCGTGGGATGACAAGGCGGGGATGGCGGGCTCCGTCGGCGATCTACTGCGGCATCCGCGACTGAACCATCGGCCTGATGTGCTGGGCGGCGTGCTGGCGGACGAAGCGGGGGCGCTGCTGCGCGACTTCTTCGCTCGGC
Source organism: Gemmatimonadota bacterium (assembly GCA_030947165.1). The sequence continues at coordinate 408 of JALYXJ010000258.1, read as the reverse complement.
GTCGTGGGCGTGAGTTCGTTGACACACCGGACGCTCCGGCCTAAATTCAACGGCTGTTCCGGACAGGTGGCTGAGTGGTTGAAAGCACCGGTCTCGAAAACCGGCGTACCCGCAAGGGTATCGTGAGTTCGAATCTCACCCTGTCCGTTGGTCGACTGTCGAGAGAGTCGTAGGTTCGTCAGCGCGCTGGTCCGGTGAGCACGTGCCGGCGGCGCGCTTGGCTCAGGTGGCGGTGAGACGCCGCGCAGGATTGGATCGGTGGCCGAGTGGTTTAAGGCGCACGCCTGGAAAGTGTGTGTACGTGAAAGCGTACCGTGAGTTCGAATCTCACCCGATCCGTTTGCAGCATACCACCAGTTCGTCCGACGTCGACGGCGGCGCAGATCGTCCGCTGTGCAGGAACTGGTG
>JALYXJ010000219.1 GCA_030947165.1 Gemmatimonadota bacterium | reverse complement strand
CCGGTCGGACCGTACCCCCACGCTGTCAGGTCCGCCCGCACGCCCGCCAGTCCACGGTACAGCAAACTCCGCGTCTTGGACGGCGACCACTCCATCTCACGCGCGATCTCGTCGAGCGAATGCCCCGTGAGGTACATGCGTACGACGGGTTGACGTGTAGTGGGAATCCGCGCGAGCGCCGATTCCACGGCACGCTCGAGCTCGCTCGCGTCGAGGAGGTCTGCAGGACTTCGTTCGCCTCCTGGTCGCTCCGACGATCGCACGAGCGCGCCGCCGCTCGATCGGCGCCGTGCGTCGAGTAGCTGAAAGCGTACCCCCTCCGCCCTCTGTCGTCCGCGAAGCAGGTCGAGCACGGCGCTGACGGCGGTGCGGTACACGTATGAGGCACCGGCCGCACTGATGGCGATGCTGTCGCTGTGCGCGCGCCAGATCCTGTATCGAACTTCCTGGATCACCTCGTCGAGATCGGCCGCGTCCAGCCCATGTCGCCACGCGACCGAGCGGACGAGCAGAGCGAAGCGGGCGAGGACGTCTTCGAGCGCGTCGGAGACCGGATCAGCGAAGGCCACGCGTGGCCCACCCGGCGTCAGCCAGCGGGAGGAGAAAGCAGACCGGCGATAATCACGAGAGAGCGATGCAACCCGGATACCGGATCACGGGGGCCATTCGGCGGTCTCGCAACACTTAGCTCGCGATTCGCGGGCATGGATGCCACACGTACTGTGGCGTTCGTGCACCAGTCGACGCGCGCCGCCGAGTGTGAAGGTGCCGCGCGGGTCAGGAGGTCGGCGGGTTGAACGCTTCGTGCTGGGCGTCGATCCAGCTTCGGTGGTACTTGCGGTCCTCCACGTCCAGGGCCGTCCTGGCGACCTGCAGCGGGCGGAAGGTATCCATCATCACGGCGTATTCGTCGGTGCCCTTCGCCTTCATTGACGCCTCGGCACGGCCGGGATGGGGACCGTGCGGGATGCCGTCGGGATGCAGCGTGATGGAGCCGAACTCGATCCCCTTGCGGCTCATGAACTCACTCGAGGCGTAGTAGATCACCTCGTCCGAGTCCACGTTGCTGTGGTTATACGGCGCGGGGATCGCTTCTGGATGAAAATCGAATGGGCGTGGGCAGAATGAGCAGACGACGAAGCCATCGCCCTGGAAGGTCTGGTGCACGGGCGGCGGCTGGTGCACGCGTCCGACGATCGGCTCGAAGTCGCGGATGTTGAACGCCCAGGGATAGAACTGCCCGTCCCATCCGATCACGTCGAGTGGATGGTGGTCGAGCACGATCTCGTTGATGCCGTCGTACTGCTTGACGAGGATCCGGAAGTCGCCTTTCTCGTCGTGCGTGCGCAGCGTGCGTGGGATGCGGATGTCCCGCTCGGAGTAGGGCGCGCCCTCGACGAGCTGGCCGAACTCGTTGCGATAGCGCTTCGGGGGGCGAACGTGTCCCTTCCCCTCCATCACGAGGAGCTTCGCAGGCTCGCTCCGCCCCTCGAACCGATAGCGATGCATGATGCCACGGTGAACGACGAGGTAGTCGCCCTCACCGAACGGGAGGTCGCCGTACTGCGTCTCGAGGTTGCCCTTCCCCTTCGAGACGTACACGATCTCGTCGGCTTGCGCGTTCCGGTAGAAGTGCTCGTCCTCCCTGTCGGGCTCCACGTACCACATCGCCACGTCCTGGTTGAACATCAGCGGCACGCGGTCGAGCGTGGGGCTGCCCCCCTTCTTGATCTTCGACGTGAGGAAGTGGCGGTGCCGGAGGGTCTGGTCGTCGTCGGCCTCGAGCTTGACCTCTTTCAGGCGCTTCACCGACTTCACGGTCGTTGGCGGGTGCACGTGATACAGGAGTGCGGACGTGCCCGTGAAGCCTTCATGCCCGACCAACTGCTCGGCATACAGGCCACCGTCGGGCTTTCGGAAGGCGATGTGGCGCTTCTTCGGGATCTGGCCAAGTGTGTGGTAGTACGGCATCGATGTCGCTCGGTTAGAGGTTTCCGCGCAGGCCCTGCTCGCGCTCGATCGCCTCGAACAGCGCCTTGAAGTTGCCCGCCCCGAAGCTCTTGGCGCCCTTGCGCTGAATGATCTCGTAGAAGACCGTCGGGCGATCCTCGACCGGCTTGGTGAAGATCTGCAGCAGATAACCGTCCGGGTCGCGGTCGATGAGGATCCCCAGCTTCGCGAGCGTCTGAACATCTTCATCGATCTTGCCGACGCGCTTCTGGAGATCGTCGTAGTACGTCGTCGGCACGCTGAGGAACTCCACGCCACGGTCGCGGAGCGTCGTCACCGTCTGGATGATGTCGTCGGTGGCGAGCGCCATGTGCTGCACACCGGGGCCCTTGTAGAAGTCGAGATACTCGTCGATCTGCGACTTCTTCTTCCCCTTGGCCGGTTCGTTGATCGGGAACTTGATGCGATCGTTGCCGTTCGCCATCACCTTGCTCATCAGCGACGAGTACTCGGTGCTGATGGTCTTGTCGTCGAAGGTGAGGAGGTTCCGAAAGCCCATCACGTGGCCGTAGAACTCCACCCAGTAGTTCATCTTTCCCAGCTCGACGTTGCCGACGCAGTGATCGACGTACTTGAGCCCGACCTCCGGCGGCGCGAAGTGAGCCTTCACCGGCTGATAGCCCGGCATGAACAGCCCGCGATATTTTCGGCGCTCGACGAGGGAGTGGATCGTCTCCCCGTAGATCTTGAACGCGGCGATCACGATCTCGCCGTCGTCATCGTGGAGGACCGTAGGCTCCTGGACCGGCTCGGCGCCTCGCTCGACGGCCTTCCGGAAGGCCTCGCGGGCGTCGTCGACCCAGAGCGCGATGTCGCGCACGCCGTCGCCATGCTCGTACACATGATCGGCGATGCGCTCGGCGTCGGAGCTGAGGTCGGGCCGGATCGCCGTGGTGAGAACGAAGCGGATCTTGTCCTGCTGGAGCAGGTAGCTGGCCCGATCGCGCATGCCGGTCTCGGGACCGCGATAGCCCACGAGCTGGAAGCCGAAGGCCGCGCGATAGTAGTGGGCCGCCTGCTTGGCGTTGCCCACGTAGAACTCGATGTAGTCGGTTCCGTTGATGGGGAAGGTATCGTGCGACTGCTGCGCGACCTCGAGCATTTCAGTGGCCATGCGACCCCGCCGGTGATCGGGTGATGCCCGCAATTTAGCCGGCGTGCACGGGGTCCACCACGCCCGCCGCGCAACGATCCAGACGAACGCCGCCTAGAGCTCGAGCTCCGGCAGATCGCGGAACAGCTCGAGCGCCTCGGGATTCGCCAGTGCGTCGGCGTTCTTGACGGCGCGACCATGCACCACGTCGCGCACCGCGAGCTCGGTGATCTTGCCGCTGATCGTGCGCGGAATGTCGGCGACCTGAATGATCTTCTTCGGCACGTGATGCGGCGTGGCATTCTCCCGGATCTGACGCCGGATGCGCTCGCGTAATGCCTCATCGAGGGTCCGACCAGTCGCCAAACGCACGAACAACACGATCCGTTCGTCCACCCCGGGCTTGTGTGCCATCTGCTGGCCGATCACCAGGCTCTCCACGACCTCGCTCAGCTGCTCCACCTGTCGGTAGATCTCGGCCGTCCCGATCCGTACGCCGCCCGGGTTGAGCGTCGCGTCGCTGCGGCCGTAGATCACGACGCCGCCCCGCTCGGTGAGCTCCGCCCAGTCGCCGTGCCGCCAGACATCGGGATACACGTCGAAGTAGGCCGCGCGATACTTGCTCCCATCAGGGTCGTTCCAGAACTGCACCGGCATGCTCGGGAACGGCGCCGTGCAGACGAGCTCGCCTTGCGTTCCAACCGTAGGCCGACCGTCCTCATCGAACACCTCCACACGCATGCCGAAGCCGCGCGTCTGGATCTCCCCGCGAATCACCGGACGCGTCGGATCGCCGAGTGCGAAGCAGGAGATGATGTCGGTACCGCCGCTGATGCTGCTGAGCCGGACGTCGGGCTTCACCTTCTCATACACGTAATCGAATCCCGGCGCCGCGAGCGGACTGCCGGTGGAGAGGATGGCCCGCAACGACGTCAGATCGTGCGTCGTGCGCGGCGCCGCCCCCTCCTTGTCGGTGAGGGTGATCCACTTCGCGCTCGTGCCGAAAATGGTGACCCGCTCCGCTTCCGCGACGTCCCACAGGATCGGTCGCCCGCGGATGATCGGCGCGCCATCGTACAGCACGACCGTCGCGCCGACGGCGAGGCTCGACACGAGCCAGTTCCACATCATCCAGCCGGTCGTGGTGAAATACGAGATGCGGTCGTGGCGCCGCAGGTCGGTGTGGAGCACGAGCTCCTTGAGGTGCTGGAGCAAGGTCCCCCCAGCTCCGTGCACCATGCACTTGGGCAGCCCGGTCGTGCCGGACGAGTACATCACGTACAGCGGATGGTCGAACGCAAGGCGCTCGAACCGCAGCTCGGCGCCGCTGGCCTCCGCGAGCGCATCATGCCACCAGGTCGCGCCCGTCAGCGCAGGAGCGCTGTCGATG
>JALYXJ010000215.1 GCA_030947165.1 Gemmatimonadota bacterium | reverse complement strand
AGCACATCCTGTACCAGATCGAGCAGCGCGTGCCAGAGGGTGGCGTGCCCCTCCTGGATCCGCGGCACGAACTCGCGTCGCGCCACGAAACAGAAGTCGACGGTGTTGCTCCGCGCGATGGCTCCTCCGTCATAGCCTGTGAGCGCGACGGTGAGCATGCCGCGCCGCTTCGCTTCGGCAAATGCCGCCACCACGTTCCCGGAGTTGCCACTCGTCGAGATACCGAGGGCAATGTCGCCGCGCTCCCCGACCGCGCCCAGTTGCCGAGCGAACACACTCTCGAGCCCGACATCGTTCGCCACAGCCGTGACCGTCGCGCTGTCGGCGGGCAGCGACAGCGCAGGCAGCGCACGCCAGCCGGCGCGTGGAGGCGACATGCAGTCGGCGGTCGCGTCATCGGCGTCGGTCGCGCTGCCACCATTGCCAAAGGCCAGCAGCTTCCCTCCGCGTACGAAGCGGTCGGCCATCGCTTGGGCGGCCCGTCCGAACTGCTCCTCATACTCGGCGAGCAGCTCGGCGCGCAGGGCCATCACATCGGCGCACTTGGCCAGCGTGGAGCTGCGAACGGAGTCGAGCAGCGCGGTCGCGGACTGCTCGTCGCCGGGCGAGGGCGCGTAGAGGAACGGGTACAGCTCGCGGGTGAAGTCGTGGTCGGGGGTCATGCGGTCCCCACGCGCTCGATCGCGAATCCGAGGTGGACGAGCACGTCGTCCCCGATGCTCGCGTCGACCAGGTCCAGTGCGACGGTCGCCGACGCGTCAGAAAACGCCACGGTTGCGGTCCGCGTATGCGCGTCGACGTCCACGACGCGGCCAACCACCGCCTCATCTCCGCAGAGGTGGCACTGCCCTGAGCGAGCGTCGCACCGCGCCTCTTCGACCGGCGCAGTCCGCCGCTCGCTCATTTGCGCACCGAACGATGCTCGAAGAACACGTGCACGAGCTCCCAGAGCACATGGTACAGCATCTCATGGGTCTCCTGGACGATGCACGCATCGGCGGAGGGGACGGCGAAGTGATGGTCGGCGAGCGGCGCGGATCCGCTGGCGGCGCCAGTCAATGCGAGGGTGAGGAGACCCTTTGCGCGCGCCCGGGCCAGCACGGCCTGCGCGGCGTCATCCGGCGCGCTCGCCGAGAGCACCAGCAGCAGGTCGTCGCTTCGCGCCAAGGTGACCAGCGCCTGCTGCGCCGCGCCGCTCGCGATGTCAGGTAGCGGGAGCACGGGAAGCGCACGCTTGCCGACGATGACCGGATGCACGAACTCCACGACGACATGCGCCACGTCGCTGCGCTGTGCACCATCCCCGCAGACGAACATGCGGCCATGGCGCTGGAACCGATCGGCCATCGCCTGACAGGCGTGGGCGATGGCGTCCGCATTCTCGCCGAAGAAGCGTTCGGCCACCTCATTCGTGTGCGCGAAATGAGTGGCCGCCCCTCGCCTCGTCGGGGAGCGCATCGGTTCGGGCTGCGCGATCGTCGTCATTCGATCTGACTCCGCTCGATGAGCGTCATCTCGTCCGCAAAGTCCGAACCGAGCTGCTCGAGAAACTCCAGCGTGCGGCGTGCCTCGTCCTCGTCGATCTTGCTCAGCGCGAAGCCGACGTGAATCAGCACCCAGTCGCCGATCTCGAGTCCATCGGGCACCAGCAGACCTACGTTGATCGCCCGACGAACCCCGGAGATCTCCGCTTTCGCCAGGTGATGCGTGGAGTCGATGAACTCGACGATCTGTCCCGGGACGCCTAGGCACATGATTCCTCCTCGAGCGCGCACACGGCGACGTACGCCTGGCCCAGCGAGAGCCCGCCGTCGTTGCACGGCACCTCGCGCGGGATGAGAACCCGAAACCCGCCGGCAACGAGCGCGTCGTGGGCAGTCTCCGCCAGCAGCACGTTCGCGAAGACGCCACCGGAGAGCACGGCCGTGTGAAGTCCCGTCTGCTCGCGAACGCGCTCGCACCCCAGCACCACGAGATCGCGCAACGCACCATGGAAGGCGGCCGCGATCTCCGGCCGGCTGCGCCCGCGCGCGAGATCCGTCACCACCCCGTCGATGATGCTGGCTGCGTCGGCGGTCCAGCTCGCGTCGCCGCTGAGAACCACTGGATACGCGTCGGCTACGCGGGCCTCGGCGGCGGCCTCGAGCGCCATGGCCGCCTCGCCCTCGAAGCTCGCGACGTGGCAGAGGCCGAGCAGGGAAGCGACCGCGTCGAACAGTCGGCCGACGCTCGACGTGCGCGGCGTCAATTCCCCGCGCGTCACGAGCTGCTGCACCAGCAGCCACTCGTCCTTGCCGATCGACGCGGGTCGGAATGCGGCGACCTGCTCCCTTCCCGCATGGGCGAGATGCGCCGCCGCCGAGCGCCAGGGTCGGCGCGCCGCTGCGTCGCCGCCGGGGAGCGGCACGTAGGCAAGGTGGCCGTGGCGCGCGAAGCGCGCGCCGTCCACCACGAGGAACTCGCCGCCCCAGGTCGCGCCATCCGTCCCGAGCCCCGCCCCGTCGAACACGACGCCGATCACCGGCTCTCGCACGCGTAGCTCGGCCAGGCACGCCGCCACATGAGCGTGATGATGCTGCACCGGCACCCGCCGCGTGATCCCCTGCGTCGCCGCGAACGTCTCCGCGATGCGCGTCGACGCATAGTCGGGATGCAGGTCGTGCGCGATCACCGTCGGCCGGACGCCGGCGATCCGCAGCGTGCCCTCGATCGCACCGTGGATCGCCGCGCGTGCCGCGGCGCTGTCGAGATCCCCGACGTGCGCTGACAGGTGGGCTGTCCTGCCGCTGGCCACACAGATCGTGTTCTTGAGGTGACCGCCGACCGCGAGGACAGGCGCCGGCACGTCGGCCGGCAACCTGATGGGGTGCGGCACGTACCCGCGCGCGCGCCGCAGCGGTCGCGGCGCGCCGGCGACGACGTGCGCGACGCTGGCGTCGCAGCGCGCCGCGATCGGGCGATCGTGCGTGAGAAAGAGGTCGGCGATGCCGCCGAGGTCAGCGAGTGCACTCGATTCGTCGATCGCGACCGGATCGCCGCCGATGTTGCCGCTCGTCATCACGAGTGGACGGTCGATCGCGGAGAGCAGGAGATGATGCAGCGGCGTGGATGGGAGCATCAGCCCGAGCGTACCCACACCCGGTGCTGCCGATGGGGCGATCCGCCCATCGGAGCGGGTCCGCAGCACCACGACCGGGCGCGCGGACGACGTGAGCACGTCATGCTCCGCCGCCGACAGCTCGCAGAGCGACGTCGCTTCAGCCGCGTCGCGCACCATCACGGCGAACGGTTTCGTCGGCCGCCGCTTGCGCTGCCGGAGGCGCTCGACCGTCGCGTGGTCGGTCGCATCGCAGGCGAGGTGAAAGCCGCCCAGCGATTTGATGGCGACGATGCGTCCCGAGCGGAGCGCGGCAATTACGACGTCGAGCGCGTCCTGGCCCGCGTGGAGCGCGTCGTCGACCGACACGTTGCGGGCAACGAGCGTGGGACCACAGTCGGGGCAGCAGATCGACTCCGAGTGGAAGCGGCGGTCGTGCGGGTTCTCGTATTCGTGCCGGCAGGTGGCGCACAGCAGAAATTCCGCCATCGTCGTCCGTTCGCGGTCGAACGGCGTACCTTCAACGATGGTGAAGCGCGGCCCGCACTCCGTACACGTGATGAACGGATGGCGAAAGCGACGGTTCGCCGGATCGAACAACTCCCTGACGCACGCGTCGCACGTCGTGACGTCGGGCGGGATCCCCGGCGTTCGGGTCTCGGTGGATGGCTCGCTCGGCGTGATGACGAAGGAGTCGTACGCCCGCGGGACCGCCGCCGCCACTCGCAGCGCCGCGATCGTCGCCAACGGCGGCGGAGCGAGCGTCAGCAGTCGACAGAATTCATCGACGTGTTCCGCCTCCCCCTCCACGTCGATGTGTACTCCGCCGCCGTCGTTGCGGACGAAGCCGCGGAGCGCGTTGGATGCGGCCAGCCGATGGACGTAGGGTCGAAAGCCCACGCCCTGCACCACGCCCTCGACCTCGATCAGCCGTCGCTCCGCCATCTCTCCCCTCCCCTCGTGCCGCGCCAGGGACGTGGGTCGCGCTCCTGCATTCATACAGTACCGGGGAGCCCGGAGCGCCGCGAACTCGCTTCGATTTATCGAAGTGGCGTCACCTGTTATGGTCGGGGTCGGTGCGCGCCTACAGCTCGTCGAGAAGCTGCCGGAGGCGGCTGAGGAGCTTCTCCCCCGAATCCGTCAGGGCGTAGGTGGGGAAGGGACTTCCGTCGTCTCCGGCGTTGCGACGGGCCAGCTGCGCCGCCTCCAGGGCGCGGAGCGTCTCGGCCAGGGTCGAGCTGCTGATCCCGCCGACGGCGCCTGCGATGTCGTGATAGCGCGGTTTGGGGTGCGTGTGGATGGCGTTCATCACCGCCAGCGAGTAGCGACGCCGGATGATGCGGAGCAGGTCCTCCACCCCACAGTAGCACGTCGAGGCGCCGGCCTCCCCCGGCGTACCGCAGCCGCATGGCGGTACGTCGCGTTCCGAGAGGCGCTGCGACCGATCTGACATCGGGTTGGACCTGGGAAAGAGGGCTATTCGGCGTACGCCGCAATGAGTAGCGCGCCACGCTCGAACGTCGCACGACGATCGCCGGGCGGCAACGTGCGCTGGCCACTGTCGCCCGTCACGGACGCACCGGCTTCCGCCGCATCGACCACAGGACCGCCCGGCGCTCCGGCACCAGCGCCGGCTGTGTCGCCCATGGCAACTGTCGTGCGAACGATCGCACGGGGTGCGCGAGGTGCTGCGCGACCGGCGTCTCGTGGACGAACCGCCCGCCGGGCCGCAGAACGCGCGCGATCTCCCGCAGCGCGGCGCTCGCGCCGGTGATTCCCCCGCCCACGTGGTAGCAGGTGCCGAAGTCGAATACGAGATCGAAGCAGGCGTCCTCGAATGGGAGGTCGCGAAGGTCGCCCTCGAGCAGGTTGACGTCGAATCCACTCGCCCGCATGCGCTGTCGCGCGATCGCGACGAGCATCGGGTCGATGTCGATTCCGATCAGCTCCGCAGGGCGGAGCCGCTCAGCCAGTACGGGGAGCGCGATGCCGCGCCCGCATCCGACTTCCAGCACGCGTCCGCCGAGCGGTGGTCGCAAGGCGCGAAGCAGGAGAGGAATCTCGATGCGTTCCTGGAGCCCGTTTCGCGCTTCGACATTGTCGAACCGTTCGTACTCTGCGGCGCTGGGTGCGCGAGAGGAATGGCCGTTCGTTCGGGGATCTTCGAGGAGCTGTGGCGACATGGCGATGCCTGCGCTGGAGGAGATGGCGTGACCAAACGAGCGGACCTGCCGCTCTCCTCAGAACGCGAGAAATCTCCAGCTATTGGCTCACGGGCCAATGTGTCAGACCGGGCGCTCGATCGACCGGCTCTGCGGATTGAAGAACCTCGGCCCGGACTCGGTCATGTGCAGACAGTCCTCGTGCCGGATGCCGAACTCGCCGTAGATCACGATCGTCGGCTCGTCGCTGAAGCACATGCCCGGCGCGATACGCGTCGTGTTGCCGCGCACGAAGTTCGTCCACTCGTGGCCATCGAGGCCGATGCCGTGGCCGGTGCGATGCGGAAGACCGGGCACCTTGTAGTCCGGGCCGAACCCGGCGTCGGTAATGACCTTTCGCGCCGCGGCGTCGACGGACTCGCAGGTGGCGCCGATCTGGGCCGCGGCAAAGGCGGCATTCTGCGCCCGCTGCTCGATTTCCCAAACGTCGCGCATTCGCTGCGTCGGCTTGCCGTACACCGACGTGCGCGTGATGTCCGACGTGTATCCCTCCACGGTGCATCCCGCATCGATGAGGACGACGTCGCCGTCGCGCAGCTTCTGCGGCTGCACGCTGCCGTGCGGAAACGCGGTGTACTTCCCGAAGATGACGAGCGCCCCGTCCGCCTTGCCGCCGAGCTTTCTCGTTCTCGCGGCCACCGCTTCCGATACCTGCTGGTTCGTCATCCCCGCCTTCAGTGTCGCGAACGTCGCGCCGATGGCCTGAAGCGTGATCTCGTTCGCGCGCTGCATCAGTGCGATCTCCGCCGGCGACTTGAACATGCGGCAACCGGCGGTCACGGGCGTCGCACTGACGAGTTGCAGCGACGGCATCTCCTGACGCACACCGTCGGACACGAAGAAGCGCAGCCGCTCCTCGATGCCGATTTTTCCGGTCGCGCTGCGGTCGCGGAGGATGCCGGCGATGACGCGGTAGGGGCTCTCGTCCTCCTGCCAGACGCGGACGTCGTTCGAGAACTTGATCAGCTCGCGCGCCCGCTGCTCCTCGAAGCCGGGCGTCACCCACGCCAGCTCGCCGCGCGCGGGGATGATGACGGCGAATGGGCGCTCGCTGTTGCCCCAGCGGACCCCCGTGTAGTAGAACATGCTCGTGCCACCCTCCAAGAGCATCGCATCCAGGCCGTTCTCGATCATCAGGCGGCGAGCCTTCTCGATGCGCGCGAGCCGCTCGGCGTCGGAGATCGGCACGACCGGCGACGCCAGCGTCGGGGCCGTCGAAAGCTCGGCCACGTCGGCGTCGGTCGCGCCTAGCAGGCGTGCCCGGGCTCCGACGGTCGCCACGCCGGCGATGGCGGCGGCCTTCAACAGCTCTCGGCGAGACAGCTCGGTCATGCGTGCACCTCCAGGCGCTCCGTGGCGACGATCGACAATCATGTCCTGCGACCAAAGTGCGAACATGTTGCCCCGATCGCCAGATTGTCGTGAACTATCTGTTATCGGGCGGGCGCCCGCGGGATTTCCTCTTGGACAGGCGTACGATGAACGGTGGCATGGCACTGCGGGTTGTGATGTCGGCGCTCGTCACGGCGTGTGCGGCGCGAAGCACCGAGCCAACTGCGCCCGCAACACGCACCCATCGGATGGGATTCTCGTCGCTGCCGCCGCGACTCACGATTCCCGAGGTGCTCCGCACGGTCGACTCCGTAACCCGGCACGCGGACGGGGCCCTCATGGTGATCGACGTCCCGTGGGTCGCGTTGCTCGCGGATTCCAGCCCGGCATTCCTGATCCGGCGCGACCAGTTCCCGCTCGCCCAGCTCTTTGGCCAGCGCGGGATGCCCCTCACCGTGACGTTCGACGTGACCAACGGGGCTTGATCGCTCGGTCGAGTCCGACGCGCTGGTCAAGCTCGGGCGGTCGATCACCGATCCGGCCGTGCAGCGTGTGTATCGCGAGTACGCCGTCGCATTCGACAGCATCGTGCATCCGAAGTATCTCGCGCTCGCAATGGAGACCAACCTGATCCGCCTCCTTGCAGTCGCGCCAGTGTACTCGGCGGTCGTCGCGATGACGAATGGCGCGGCGCAGCAGATCCGCGCGGCCGGCTCGACGACGCCATTGATGGTGAGCGTGCAGGTGGACGTCGCCTGGGGACGTCCGACCGGCAGCTTTGTCGGGATTCAGCAGGACCGTACGGACTTTCCATTCGTGCAGGCGCTCGGGCTGTCGTCGTATCCTTATCTCATGGGCTTTACCGCGCCGGAGGAAATCCCGATCGACTACTACTCACGACTGGTCGCGACCGCACCGTTGCCGATGATGGTCGTGGAAGGTGGATGGACTTCCGGGGCGGTCAGCGGCAGCCGCTCGGGTGACAGCCGCTCGGGCGGGCCCCCCAAGACCGTTGGGCGTTTCGGATCAGAACCGGATCGGCGGATCGATTCCGTGTAGTGGCAACGCTCCGAATGGCAGGGCAGAACTGCTTTGGGGGTGCGGGGCGAGTGTTTGGCCGTTAATCAGCACTGTCGCGGTGGCCGAGTCCTACACGACCGCCGCACAGAATCCTCGATCCATTCTGTCCGGCTCGCGATTGCGCGCGTGGCGCAACCAACTGTCTCCCGCACCGTCAAAGCATGTCGCGCCCAGTGCACGGAGCCGTCCACTCCGGAATCGATCCGGTGATCCGAGTAAATCCGAAACGCCCAACGGTCCTGGGGGACCAGCCCGAGCGGCTGTCGCTGTTGCGGGCGTGTCGACGGCGGTGCTAGCATAGCGCCCATGTCGGAAGCCACTCTCCCATCCGCCGCGCTCACCGCCGGCATCGAACGACACCGCGCGGCGCTGACTGGCCACTGTTATCGCATGCTCGGCTCGGTCGTCGACGCCGAGGATGCCGTGCAGGAGGCGATGCTGCGCGCGTGGAAGAGCGTCGGGCAGTTTCGCGAGCAGTCGTCGCTGAAGACGTGGCTGTACAGGATCGCCACCAATGTCTGCCTCGATACGCTCTCGTCGACTGAGCGGCGGCGTCTTCGGCCACTCGATACGTCGGAGAAGCCCGGAGTGGTGGACGACGATCTCGTGAATCGGCTCACCCAGCGCCCGCGCGAGCATTGGGTGGAGCCGATCCCCGACGTGATGGCGATTCCCGCCGAGTCGGACGCCGATCCCGCCGAGCGCGCCCTGCTGCGTGAGAGCATCCGGCTCGCCTTCGTGGCGGCGCTGCAGTATCTGCCGCCGCGCCAACGGGCCGTGCTGCTGCTGACGCAGGTGCTGAGCTTCAGCGCCACGGAGGCGGCCGAGACACTCGGCATGAGCGTGGCCGCGGTGAACAGTGCGCTCCAGCGAGCGCGTGCGACGCTCGACGCCCGCAATCCGGCGGTCGTGCCGCGCGCGCTGTCGGAGGAACAGACGCGACTCGTCGCGCGGTACATGGAAGCATTCGAGCACTATGATCTGGATGCGCTCAAGATGCTTCTCCATGAGGAAGCAACGCACTCGATGCCGCCGTACGACCTCTGGCTGCTCGGCCGCGATTCGATCGCGAGGTGGATGTCCGGCGTCGGCATCGGCTGCGCTGGATCGCGGCTCATTCCGGTGGAGGCGTGCGGTGGAACGCCGGCGTTTGCGCAGTACCGTCAGGGTGGTGCGCAGGCCTGGGCGCTCATCCTATTGGACATCGAGGGCGACCGGATCGTGAACGTGACGAACTTCCTCGACGTGGAGACCCTCTTCCCGCGCTTCGGCCTGCCGCTGCAGTTGACGTAAGAC
>JALYXJ010000204.1 GCA_030947165.1 Gemmatimonadota bacterium | reverse complement strand
CTCTGGGCGTTTGGCGTGCTGGGCGTCCTCTTTCTCGCGATGGGCCTGCTCAAGGAACAGCAGCGCGCCCTGCACGCCGCGGACCGGTCGCTCGAGCTGGAGCGACTCTACAGCGACGTGAAGCGCGCAAATCAGGCGAAGAGCGAGTTCCTGGCCAACGTCTCGCACGAGCTGCGCACCCCGCTCAACGCAATTGTGGGATTCGTGGAGCTCTTGCGCGACGGGTTCTACGGGGATCTTTCACCACGGCAGGTGCCGCCCGTAGATCGAATTGCCGCGTCGGCGACCCATCTGCGCCATCTGGTGGATCAGGTGCTGGACATCGCGAAGATCGCCGCTGGCCGACTCGAGGTGCACTCCGAGACGATCGTGCTGCGCCCATTCGTGCTCAATGTTGCGAGCGAGCTGGAATCACTGGTCAGTGAGAAAGGGCTGGCATTCTCCATCACGGTGGGCGCCTCGCTCCCCCGCGTGCGCACCGACCCTACACACCTGCGGCAGATCCTGATCAACCTGATCGGCAATGCGGTCAAGTACACGCCGACGGGCACGGTCAGCGTTCGGGCGCGTCTCGTTGGGGCGCCGCCAGGCACGAATGGTCGAACGCCGCCGTCGGTGCGCATGACGACACCTGGTGGTGAGGATCCTGCCACGAAGAGGCTGCTCGCCCGTGCGCCGCGTATGGGCACATGGGTCGCGCTTCAGGTCGTGGACAGCGGTGTGGGCATCGCCGCGTCGGACCTCGAGCGGATCTTCGACGAATTCGAACAGGTGAACGCGGGCCCACGCGGCGACTCGATGCAGCGGGGGACCGGGCTGGGCCTGGCGATCTCTCGCCGGCTGGCCCGCCTTCTGGGCGGCGAGATCAGCGTGGAGAGCGAGGTCGGCCGTGGCTCGACCTTCACCGTGTGGCTGCCGGTAAATCCGGCGGACCTGACCCGCGAGCGCGTCGTCACCTCCGAGAGCGCCACCGATCCTCTGGCTGGTACGGGGTGAGAGGTGGCGCCAGGAGTGCTGAGCCTACCGCATGAACAGCGACTTCATGCGGGCGAGGAGCCCCGGCTCCTCGGGCACGACGGAATTGGCCAGCGCGTCCCGCAGCGCCTCCGCGAACATGCACGTGTCGCCGTAACGTTGCCGGGGATCCTTGCTGAGGCCTCGCATGATGACCTGCTCCACGCCGGCGCTGAAACGCATCCCCGGGCGTGCCTCATTGAGGGGAATGGGAGGCTGGGAGAGCAGCTGTGAGAACATCTCACGCGGCGTCTTGGCCGTGAAGGGAAGACAGCCGGTGAGCATCAGGTAGGCGATCGTCGCGAGACTGTACTGATCCGCCGCCGGCGACACCAGCTCTCCGGAAAGCGCCTCTGGCGCCACGTACATCAGCGTCCCGACGAAAAAACCCGCTCGTGTAAGGCGCTGCTCGGGCGCCATGTCCGTATCGGTGGCAATTCCGAAGTCGAGCAGCTTCACCTGCCGCAGCGTCGGGTCGTACATCACGTTGTCCGGCTTCAGATCCCGGTGCACGATCCCGACGGCGTGCGCGGCATGCACGGCATCGGCAATCTGGAGGACGATCGTCGCTACCTCGTCCGCCGGGAGCGGGGCGTGGGCCTTGACGTATTTCTCGAGCAGCTCTCCTGTCGCCCATTCGATGGCGAGAAAGTGCATGCCAGGCGAGGCTTCGCCGACTTCGAGCGTCTGCACGACGTTCGGGTGGCGAACCCGCTCGCCATAGCGTGCCTCCCGGACGAAGCGCGCAACGGCGGTCTTGTCCTGCCGGAGCTTCTCGCGCAGCACCTTCACCGCCACGACGCCATGCGTCGGATGCTCGGCACGGAAAACAGCGGACGTACCACCTTCGCCAACCTCGTTACGGATGGCGTAGCCTGCGAGCGTTCGCCCGACCAATGTTTCTTTCGGCATGCGGCGAACGTAACGCCCGTCGGCAGTCACTGGCAAGCGACGCACCGGCGAGCCGTACCGGGATTGGTCGATCTCGAGTGCTGCCGGACGCTTGCTTGACAAAAGTTCAAGGTGCTCCTATATAGGCGCCGCGCCGTATGGCGTGCCCAGCACCATGTAGTGCAGGATCGATTCACTCCGTTGGAGGCAGGTTGCAATGGCCAGAGGGAAAGTGAAGTGGTTCAATGACGCCAAGGGGTACGGCTTCATTGAGCAGGAGGGGGGCGAGGATGTCTTCGTGCACTTCTCCGCGATCGCGATGGACGGCTTCAAGACGCTCGCGGAAGGTCAGGAAGTGGAGTTCGAGATCCAGGCTGGCGCCAAGGGACTCCACGCCGCCAACGTGCAACGCGTCGTCTGAGCTCGTTGGTACGACGCGAGTGATCCTGCTACCGCCTGCCTCGTGGCAGGCGGTGCTGTTTCCAGGACCGGCGAGGACGGTTTCGCGCGCGACGTGCACGCCCTATGCTTCGCGCAGCACCGCGGGCACCACCGCGCCCGTCATGTTCCGCTCTAGCCGGCCAGCGTCGGCTGACATCTCGCCGTCTGCTTCCGTGACCGATCCCACCTTCTCCACGCCCCCGACGACCAGCCGCCCCGACGCACCACGGCTGTTCCTCGTCGACGGATACGCGCTGATCTATCGCGCGTTCTTCGCGCTCATCTCGCGTCCGCTCACCACCGCGCGCGGCGAGAACACGTCGGCGGCCTGGGGGGTCGTCAACTTTCTCCAGCGGCTGCTCGCTTCACATCGTCCCGAGTACATCGGCTGGGTGCACGACTCGGGACTCAGTTTCCGGCACGAGACCTATGCGGGCTACAAAGCCACGCGGGAGAAGCTCACGGAAGAGCTGCAGTCCGACTTCGATACCGGCATGGAGCGCATCTGCCAGCTCCTGGACGCGTACCGCATCCCCGTCCTGTCGCTCAAGGGCTACGAGGCGGATGACGTCATCGGCACGCTGGCTCAGCAGGCGGTCGCGCAGGGCACGAACGTAGTGATCGTCTCGGGCGACAAGGACTTCCAGCAACTCGTCCGGCCTGGGGTCTGGCTTCTCAACCCCGGCCGGGGCGGTCCGGCGAGCGTCGAGGAGCAGTGGGTTTCGGTTGAGAATGGCGCCGAGCGTCTGGGCGTCCCCCCGGCACACGTGACGGACTACCTCGCGCTCGTCGGGGACTCGTCCGACAACGTACCGGGCGTGAAAGGAATCGGCGACAAGACAGCCAGCGAACTGGTGAACCAGTACGGCGACCTCGAATCCATTCTTGCCGCCGCTCCCACGCTCACGAAGAAGCGACCACGCGAAGCCCTGCTCGCCCAGGGCGACATGGCCCGCCTCTCGAAGCAATTGGTAACCATTCGCGAAGATCTCCCGATGCGCCTCGCGCTGGAGACGATGCGAGTGCAGGAGCCGGACACGGCCCGCCTCCGTCAGCTCTTCGTGGAGCTCGAGTTCAGCTCACTCGCCAGGTCACTCGGTGACGTCGCCGCAACGATTGCGGTCGCCGCACTGCCGGGCACCCCGGAAGGAGTCTCCGAAGCAACTCGGCCGGTCACGAACTATCAAACGGTCGACTCGATCCCGGTGCTGGAGCGGTTGATCGCGCGCGTGAAGACGGCGCCGTTCATCGCGATTGATACGCAGACGGTGATCGAGCGTGACAGCCCGCTCAAGACCGATCCGTTGCGTGCGATACTGGTCGGGCTCTCGATCGCCGTTGGACAGGGTGAGGCGTACTATCTCCCGCTCAAGCACCGTGCGCTCGAACCGGTCCAGGGCAACCTGCTACTCGATCAGGATGGTGAGGCGGGGAACGATTCGGACGCCGCCAACGACGCGCAACCGAAGAAACCGCGCGCAAAGAAGGTCGCCAAGACCGCCGAACCATCGAGCATCGCGGCGCGCATGCTCGCGGCCGGGGCCGGACCGGTCAAGAACCTGCTCCCGATCGAACATCCAGCAATGGCGCCGCTTCGCGCCGTGCTGGAGGATCCAGCCGTACCCAAGGTGGCCCAGAACGCCAAGTACGACCTGCTCGTGCTACGACGAGCCGGCATCACGCTCGGCGGCTTGGTGTCCGATACCATGCTCGCGAGTTACGTGCTGGATCCGGGGCGTCGCTCACATGGGATCGACATGCTCGCGCTCGAGTTCCTCGACCACACGATGACGACACAGGAGGATCTGTGCGGGAAAGGGAAGCAGGAGCTTTCGTACGACGTCGTGCCGATCGCCTGCGCACGCGACTACGCCTGTGAGAGCGTCGACGTAACGTGGCAGCTGGAACAGCGATTCCGACCGCAGCTCGAAGCACAGCAGAGCTACGAGCTGTACCGGGACGTCGAAGTCCCACTCGTTGGCGTGCTCGCCGACGTGGAATGGGCCGGCATCGAGATCGACCGGCCCTGGTTCGCGTCGCTGAAGGAACGGTTTGCGCGCGAGCGTCAGCGCGTGGAGCAGGAGATCTACGTGAGTGCAGGGGGTGAGTTCAACATCAACTCCAACCCGCAGCTGCGAGAGGTGCTGTTCGAGCGCCTGAAGCTGCCGATCATCAAGAAGACCGCTACGGGCCCATCAACCGATGCCAGCGTGCTCCAGGAGCTCGCCGAAGCGGGACATGAGCTGCCGGTCCTGCTCTCAGAATATCGCGAGCTCTCGAAGCTGGAGAGCACGTACATCGATGCCCTGCCCGCGCTGGTGAATCCGCATACGGGCCGGCTGCACACGTCGTTCAATCAGACGGTGGCCGCCACCGGCCGCCTGTCGTCGAGCGAGCCGAATCTCCAGAACATTCCAATCCGTCGTGAGCTTGGACGCGACATCCGACGCGGGTTCATCCCACGAAAGGGCTGGCTCCTGCTGGCTGCGGACTACTCACAGATCGAGTTGCGTCTGCTCGCCCATCTCTCAGGTGATCCGGCGTTTGTGCAGGCATTCAACTCGGGTGGTGACATTCACCGGCAGACGGCGGCGCTGATCTTCGACGTGCCTCTGGAATCCGTGAATTCCGAGATGCGTGCGCGCGCCAAGACGATCAACTTCGCGACGATCTATGGTCAGGGGCCGCACGCGCTCTCGCGACAGCTCAAGATCACCTTTGCCGAGGCGAAAGAGTTCATCGAGCGGTATTTCACGCGGTTCCAGCGTGTGCGCGAGTTCCTGGATTCGACGGTCGAATACGCGCGCACGCACGGCTATGTGGAGACCATCTTCAAGCGTCGACGCTACATCCCCGAGCTGCGCGATCGCAATTTCAACATCCGCGCCTTCGGCGAGCGCACGGCGGCCAACTCTCCCATCCAGGGGTCCGCGGCCGACCTGATCAAGATGGCCATGATCCGGATCCGCGACCGTCTGGTGGCCGAGCGGCTCAACGCGCGAATGCTGCTGCAGGTACATGACGAGCTGGTCTTCGAGGTCCCTGGGCTGGAGCTTGACGGCGTAACGAGACTAGTGCGTCACGAGATGGAACATGCTGCCTCGCTTTCGGTGCCATTGCTGGTGGATGTCGGAAGTGGGGAGAACTGGCTCGAAACGAAGCTGGGCTAGTGGCGCATCGGTGACGTCTTGTCCGTTGCAGACTGCTCCGGATATGGTATTTCGACCGACATCACGAGCTGACCAATATGTAGTCAGGAGTCCCCTAAGGCTTGATCTCTTAACGGTTTAGCGTATATAGTGCGCGGGGCATCCACCTTACTTTTGCATGGCGCGGTATGGGATGGCCCAGAAAATCGGACATCTAGTCCTCCGTCTGCCACTGCCCACCGACAGCCCTGGAACGGCGATGCCGCGTCCACGCGCCGGGTTCACCCTGATCGAGCTGCTGACCGTGGTCGTGATCATCGGCATTCTTGCCACGATCGCGATCCCGAAGTTCCAGAACACGAAGGGCCGCGCCAACGCTGCGGCCCTGCGGAGTGACCTCAGAAACCTCGTCGTGGCGCAGGAGGCGTACTTCTACGAGAAGCAGTCGCACGCTACGGATACATCGCAGTTGAACTACCGCGGCACGCCGGGTGTGGTCATCACGTTGTCCGCACCGGCCGGCGCGGCCTGCTGGGTGACAACGGCGACGCACCCGCTCTCATATCCGCTGATGTGCACCGTCTACATGGGAGCCATGTCGCCCCCACCCCCCACGGTGAACGAAGGCGTGCCCGCCTGTCAGTGAGCCAGTGCCGCCGCTGACGGTGCGGATGTGCGACGAGCAGGGCCATGCAGCAGCACAGTGAAGTTCCTCCGTACCGCGAGTTCCAGTCGCGCCGGGCGGGGATGATTCACGCCATGGATGGCGGGCTGTGGATGCACCGCCATGTCTGGAAAGGCCGGCCGATGGCGCATCTGGTCTCAACGAACCGCGCACTCTTGCTGGCGTACGGCGAACAGGCCGGAATCCCCGCCTCGCGGCTCCAGTTCAAGCCACTCAAGGACCCACGAACGGGTGAGCGCCGCGAGGCCTGGCACTGGGACCTGGGGGGCCCGTTCCTACCGCCGCCGTCGCCCCAGGTACGCTGAAGCGTGGTCAGCGACCTGCTGGGAACGAAGGCGGGACGAGCCGCTGCTCGAGCGCGAGTGCTTCGGTGACGAGCAGCTGGATCTCCTGGAGCGCATTCTCGCGAAACGCCGGATCGGCCCGTAGCGCGAGATAGCTACGTGCCCGCTTCCAGCCCCGACGCAGGCGGTCGCGTAGCACGAAATCCACACGTGCGGCGAGGAAAATGACCGTGAGCCAAAGCAGCGCCGCCACGATGCCGAACCAGCGCGTCAGAAACACCCCCTGAAGCGCATACCAGAGCAGGACGAACGCGAGTCCGAGCACGATGGTGCGCATGGCGGGCTGGTCCCGCGACGGATCCTTCGCCGTGGTGCGCAGTGCGAGCATCCGAGCGAGACGAAGTGGGATCCAGTGGGTGATCCGTCCAAGCACCGCGAACGGCAAGGTGACGACCGCCAACACGCCCTCACGGAGCACGAAGCGAGCGCCGTGCCGCATTCGGGGCGAGACGTGTACATCGGTCAGCGCCACATGTCGCTCGGCCAAGCGCGCCTCGAGCGACTCGACGCGCGTGATGAGGACGTCAGCCTGGCGCACCGTCTCAGGTGACGCGCTCGCGAGCGCATCAGTAGCCACGTCGATTCGATGCGCGAGCTCGGTTTCCGTCGCGAGCGGACGGGTCTGGCCGATGGAGGAGGGCTCCTCCACAATCGAGGCGAGTGCGCGTGCGAGAGCGATTGCTCGCCGCGCGCGAACCTCGCTCGCGAAGTTCAGCGTGACACGCCGCATCGCCGAGTCGATGTCCGCAGTGAGACGTATCGCATCCGGTGCTCGGGTCGCGGCAAGCCACTCGTCGACGTTGATGGGCTCGTCTATGCGGACCAGTACACGACTCCGCGGCCGCTCCTTCTCCTCGAAGACCATGCCGAAGGGCAGAATACGCACGCCTCGTACGCCATCAGCGGCGGCGGTGAGCGCCATGCGAGCCGCGCCCGTCCTGAGCGGTGCGAGACTCGGCTCATCGTGGCTGATCCCTTCCGGGAACACGAGCACCGCGCCCTGCCGCCCGAGCGCGCGCGTCACCATGCGAAAAGCGTCGCTGTTGCGGGACGCGGATATGGTGGCAGCGGCGTCGCGCTCATCCTTGGCGCGTCGGAGCGGAACCACGCCTACCGTACGGAGCACGGTGGCGAGCGCCGGATTCTCGAACAGGGTGGCCTTCGCCGTGAGGAGCACACGCCGGCGCATCGTCGTCCCGACGACCAGTGCATCGACGAGCGCGTTGGGATGATTGGCAGTGATGATCAGTGGCCCGTGGGCTGGAATGCGCTCGCGGCCCTGGACGACGATGTCGGCATAGTACCAATGCAGCGCAACGTCAGCGGCCGCGCGGAGCGCCGGGTACAGCATCAGGATCTCACCAGGCGCGAGGGGCCAGATCGGGCACTCGCCGCATGAGCAGCAACGACGCGGCGAACATCAGCACCACGGTGAGCACGGCGGCGCGATAGGCGAAGCCGGTTCCGTTGCCGTGCTCCAGCCCGTCTACCGTCAGACCCCAGATCAGCGGGCCAGCAACAGCCGCGGCGCGAGAGGAGAGGAGCATGAGGCTGAAGAACCGCCCCGCCTCGTCTTCCGGGACCAACGAGAGCAGCATCGGACGCTCGGCAG
>JALYXJ010000191.1 GCA_030947165.1 Gemmatimonadota bacterium | reverse complement strand
TACCTGCTGTCCATCGGCGCCGTGAGGGCGGCAACGCCACAACCGCCGCGCCAGCAGCTTGGAGAAGTCTCGGCGTTCACTCGAACCGGTCACGGGCGCACGACTCAACGGCAGGACGGCATGATCTCGCGCGCGTCGCGGTCACGCGTCATTTGCGCCGGACGAGAGCCAGCATTACCTATTCAGCCGTGATCACGTCTCCTGTTCTTCCGCATCCGGCGCTGCGCGGCGACTCGCGCACCGGCCGGGTGAGCTCACGCGCTGGCGCGGCCGAGGCAGTCTTCGGTCGGGCCGGCGCGTTCGTCGCTCTGCTCGCGCGGTCCCGGCCCTCGCCGGGAGATCGCACGCTGCTCCGATTTCTGGTGTCGCTCCTCACCCTCGTCGTCGCGCCCATGAAGCGCGTCGTCTCGCGGGCGCGCGGATCGATCATCACGGAGCGGGCGTGGTCGATCACGCGATGCGGCCCGGCGGCATCCCGTATCTCGGCTACGCGCCGCGCCGCATGGCGCAGGCGTCCGGCCGCCCATCCTCTGCCTTACCGTGCTGCCGCGTCCGAGTCGCCGGACGCGTCACGGTGCATGGTCCCTGATGAAACGAGAGATTCTCATCAACGCGAACCCGCGCGAGACCCGGGTCGCCATCCTCGAGGACGACGAGCTCGTTGAGCTCCTCGTCGACCGCCCCGACGCCCGTCGGATGGTCGGCGACATCTACCTCGGAAAAGTCGATGCCGTACTGCCGGGCCTGCAGGCCGCCTTTGTCGACATCGGTACGGAAAAGAGCGCCTTCCTGCACTCGTCCGATCTCGTCTATCCCGATACCGGGGAGGACGACGACGACGAGGACGGCGAGGAGAGCTTTCGCGAGCTCGAGCGCGACGAGCGCGACGCACCCCCGATTCAGGACATCCTGAAGCGAGGGCAGGAGCTCCTCGTCCAGGTCAGCAAGGAACCGATCTCCACCAAGGGCCCGCGCGTCACAGCCCAGGTCTCCATGGCGGGACGCTTTCTCGTCTACATGCCATTCGCATCGCGGGTCGGCGTCAGCCGGAAGATCGGCGATCGCGAAGAGCGCAAGCGGCTGCGGGCGCTGGTCGAAGGCATGCTTCCCGACGACTCCGGCGGCGTGATCGTCCGAACGGTCGGCGAGGATGTGACCCCGGAGACGATCGAGCGCGAGCTCCAGACGCTCATGAACGCCTGGAAGCGCATCAAGAAGAAGACCCATTTCGTGCGCCCGCCGGCCCTGGTCCACCGCGAGACCTCGCTCACGCGCGGCCTCATCCGTGACATCTTCAGCGACAAGGTGGAGCGCGTTACCGTCGACTCCAAGCAGGTCTACAACGAGATCGTCGAATACCTGAAGGGCATCGCCCCCGACCTGCTCGAGCGAGTCGTGCTGTACGAGGAGGACGTGCCGCTGTTCGACAAGGCGGAGATCGAGCAGGAGATCCGCGACCTGTTCAAGCGCCGCTGCGATCTGCCCTCGGGCGGCTATCTCATCATCGAGCCTACCGAGGCGCTCATCTCGATCGACGTCAACTCCGGTCGCTTCGTGGGCAAGAAGGATCCGGAGAAGACGAGCCTGAAGACCAACGTCGAGGCGGCGCGCGAGATCGCGCGGCAGCTCCGGCTCCGCGACGTGGGCGGCATCATCGTCTGCGACTTCATCGACATGGACACCAAGTCCAACCGCGACAAGGTGCTCCAGGAGTTGCGCACCCATCTCGGTCGCGATCGCGCCCGGACGAAAGCGTTCGCCGTCTCCGACCTCGGCCTGATCGAGATGACCCGGCAGCGCGTGCGCCAGAGCCATCTCCAGAGCATGACGGAGGCATGTCCGACGTGCAGCGGCACCGGTCGCGTCTTCACCGCCGAAACGATCCTGCGCCGGATGGAGCGCAGCGTGAAGCGCATGGCGGTGGAAGGGAAGCGCGACCCGCTGCTCGTGAAGCTGCACCCCGACGTCGCGATGTACGCGATGGAGAACGAGTCGGACCTGATGCGCAAGCTCGAGAAGTCGGTCGGCTTCTCGCTCGAGCTGCGCGACGATCCACTGCTCCGGCCCGACGAGTTCAAGCTGGTCGTGAAAAGCGCGGGGCGGGATGTGACGCAGCAGTACGCCGTGGCATGACGGTCGGGCGGTCAGGCGGTCGGGCAGTCACGCGGTGACCGCCGGACCGCCGGACCGTCACGGCACCACCACCAGCCCCACCCGTCCCCCGAGGTCATCATCTACGGCGGGCGTGTTGGCGGCGGGCTGCCACTCGCCCCCATCGATGCGCACCACCACCCGATGCGTCCCGGGCGTCATGGTCACCGCGCGACTGAAGACGTCTCCGGTCGGCGCGAGCTCGATCGGCTCCCACTCCGTGAAGTCGCCCATCACCTCGACGCGACGAGCGCCAGGTGCCCGCACGCGCAACAGTCGGCTGCTGGAGTCACCGGCAATCTGAATGGTGGGACGGGCGCGTCCGCCGCGGAGGGCGAGCGAGGGCGCCTCGTTGAACCGGAAGCTCACGGAGAGGGACTGGACCGCGTCGGCTCCCCGTGCGAAGTCGGGCAACTGTTTGGTCGCGCTGACCACCAGGGCACGCGTCTCCGACTGCCGGATCACCGCACTCGCAATGAATCCCGGCTCGAGCTTCTGCGCCGCGTCCGGATCGTTCCGCAGCGTTGCGGCCAACGAGAATGCGGTCGTCGCCCCGTCCGCCTGTATGGCAACGCTCCCTTCGGTGACCCGCACCGGGACGGTACCGATCGCGTGCTGCCGGCCGGGGCCGAGGAAGAGCTGCGCCGAGCTCCATTCGCGGCGCGCCGAGGCAGTCACGACCGCTCGCGCGGCGTGCCACCATCCGGCGGCTTCAACGCCGCGGCCCCACATCCCGCCCGCCTCGCGGCGCGACGCGCTGCCCATCGCCCGTAGCCAGATGCCCCCCGAGTGCACCGGGCGGAGGGCACGGAGCGTCAACAATGCGTTGCCGGAGGACCCGGAGCCTGTTCCCGCCACCCCCGACAGCTCTCCACCGACGTCGCCGCGCCAGCTACCCGTGAGGAGCGTCCGCCATTCCGTCGTGAGGTCCACCGACCCGCCGGCGCCATCCGTGGCGGCGAACCCGCCTGCAGCCGCCGTCGCGAGCCACGACGCCGTCTCACGGGTCAGCCATGCCCGCGCTGCCGGTGCGAGCACGGTCACGCTGTCGTCGGGGAATCGGAGCAGCGACAATCCGATCTCGCCGCTCGCCCCCCCCTGTGCGCCAAGCGGCCTGCCCACCGCGAGCGCGATGAGCAGGCCGCCGACGACTGCCGGCCCAGAGCGACGCAACCTACGGGCGTCGCTTCGGCGGCGGTGTCGAAGGAGAACGGGGCACGCCCAGAATCGTGAAGCCTTGCTGGTTGCCCGCCACTGGCGCCGCGTCCGCGGCGGCGGATTGTCCTGCGGATCCGATTCCATGCAGGCGGAATACTGCCGACTCCTCCGCCGGCACGCCACCCGCCGCGTCGGCTTCCACCGAGTTGCCGAAGGCGAGCACCTGCGCGGCGGTCGGATTGCGCCGCAGCAACTCCACGATCATCGAGACCGCACGGGGCGCCGGCACCCCGCTCGCCACGAGTTGCGCGAGGGCGCCGAGGGGCGCGGCCACCGCGCGCGAGGACGTGGCGGCGCGAACCGCTCGGAGAGCCGCCGAGCCGGCTCCGGCCAACAGCGCATCCGCGCCGGCGACCAGATCGTCCGGCGTCGCGTCGGCACCGAGCGCTGCGCGCGCGGTGTCGAGCCGAGCGGCCAACGCTCCCACCGCCTGCCGGATCCGCGCCGCGGGCGCACGCTTGAGCCGTCCTTCACGCACCTTGGCAAGGAGGGGCGCGGCGGGAATGCCGCGGGCCGACGCCAGCTCGATCTCGCGCACCAGCATCGCGTCGACCGTGGTGTCGGGCATCGCGGATGCGCTCGCGGCATACACCGGCCTCTGCGCGTGCGCCAACCGCGGCGCGCTCAGCGCGATGGCGGCAATCACGAGATAGGCGAAATGATAATTTCGCCGCTTCATGGCCGTCCCACCAACAGCACTGATCCCGGCCGCCCGAAGTCGGCATCCGGCGCCGCGGGCGCGCGCGGATCGCGCACCCACAGCGTGTCGTCGAGCAGGAAGGCGTACACGTGCCGGCCGGGTGTGAGCGGAAGGGTCACGCTCCAGAGCCCACTTGCCGCATCGCGCATCATCTCGGCGCTGTCCGGATCCCATCCCGTGAAGTCCCCCACCA
>JALYXJ010000184.1 GCA_030947165.1 Gemmatimonadota bacterium | reverse complement strand
TCGCCAGGGTGTTCGAGAAGGTGAAAGCGGCTGGCCACGCGGCCGAGGTGGCGGAGGCAGTGGCGGCCCTCAAGTAGCGTCCGGCCGCCGACACGGGCGAGAAGGGCGCGGGCACGTCTCCTGCCCTTGGGGGAGAGACGCGCGCCGCTGCGCCTTCCGCTTGAACCGGAGCGACCCATGGCCGACCGTGTTTCCACCACCAAGAAGCTCGACGAGCTTTACAAGCTCATCGACGGAATGGAGATCGCGATGTTCACGACCCGCCGCGCCGACGGGCAGCTCGTGTCGCGCCCGATGGCGACGCAGGAGCGCGTCAGCGGCACCGATCTCTGGTTCGTGACGGACGTCTCGTCGCACAAGCTCACGGAGCTCCAGCAGGATCCTCACGTGAACCTCGCGTACTACAACAACAAGTCGCGCGAATGGGTCTCGGTAGCCGGCACCGCGCAGATCACGCAGGACCGCAATCTGATCAAGGAGCTGTACAAGCCGGACTGGAAGGCCTGGTTTGGCGACGAGGGTGGCGCCAAGGACGGCGGCCCGGGCGATCCGCGCCTCGCGCTGATCCTCGTGGAGGCGGAGTCGGTGGAGTACATGGTGGTCACCAAGCCGCGCCCCGTCGTGCTCTTCGAGGTAGCCAAGGGAATGCTTGGCGGCGGCCCGGTCAACGTCGGCGAGGAGCGCCATCTGGACGAGCGCGAGCTTCGCACGCGAGTGGCACGCGAAGCACGCTAGGGTCGTTCGGAGCGTAGCGCCTGCCCTTGCCCGCAGAGAAGGGAAGGACCTGCATCTGCACCTCGCTTGTGTCTGATGGCATGCCGGGAGACTATTCTCCCGTGCGTTCCATCGTCGCATTCCAGGGTGAGACCGGCGCGTTCAGCGAAGTCGCCGCCGAGGAGCTCGTGCCGGGTCCGCGCACGCTGCTCCCGTGCGCGACCTTCGACGCGGTCGTGCGCGCGGTCGTGAACGGCCACGCCGACTTCGGCGTGCTTCCGGTGGAGAACGTGATCGCCGGCCCGGTGCACGCCGCGCTCGATGCCATGGCGCCCTTCGCGTCGATCGAGCAAGTGAGCGAGCACACCCTGCCGGTCCGAATGGCGCTGCTCGGCTTGCGCGGCGCACGGGTGTCGACGATCTGCGAAGTGCTGAGCCATCCGGTGGCGCTCCGGCAGTGCACGCGGTTCCTCGCCCAGCATCCGCACATCAAGGTCGTGGAGGCGCACGACACCGCGGGCGCGGCGCGCATGGTGGCCATCCGCCGAGATCTCACCGTGGCTGCGATCGCCGCGCCGTGGGCGGCGGGCCACTACGCGCTGACGGTGCTCGCCGAGGGGCTCGAGGACCGTCCCGACAACGCGACTCGATTCATGCTCATCCGTCGCCGACCCGCCATCCCTGAGAGCTAGCAGACACAACAGCGCGCAGGGAACGGTGTCACGAATCGGGGATGTTTGTGGCGCGAAACACCTGTTTCACGACGGCACTCCCCGAGCTATGCTTGCAGCCCCTCCTTCCCCGGAATGTTCATGGCCAGCCAGCTCGCACGGGCGTCGCAGCTCGCGATCATGGGCCTCGTGGTCCTGACCGCCTGCACCGAGACCCCCACCACCGTTCTCAGCGTGAGGCCGCCGGGCCCCACGCAGGCACGATCCGACTCGCTCCGCGCCGCCGGCGTCCGGATCTCCCCTACCTTCGACGTCGTGCCCGACCCCGGGATGGTATCCTGCGGCGGCTCGGAGGTCGACTGCCCCGATGGGGTGACCGCCACTCCCGGCTACGTGATCGGCGCCCGCCAGCCCGGAGAGATCAACGTGACGCTGGGCTCGGGCGCGCACACCGTGACTGTCGTCGGCTCGGGCGCGATCGACTGCAGCGGCAGCTACGGCGATCTCGTGGGCTACGGCGCCGACGGACGCGAAGTCGGCCGCACGTCGCTCCAGCTCATCGACCCGGGCGACTGCTCGCCCGCCGACTGGCCGGACAACATCACCTACGGTGCCACGGCCACGCTGACGTCCGCCGCGACGATCGTGCGCATCGCCGTCACGCCGATGAGCCCTATCACGTGGACGTTCGATTGGTTCGGCGAAACGCTCTTCGCGCGCGCGACCCAGTACTATACGGTCTCGTTCGACCGCGTGGCCGCGACGCTGGAGATGGAATGTGTTCCGGCTGCGGTCAGGCGCGGGGACTCCGTGAAGTGCACCGCGAGTGCCAGCGATGGCTCCACGCCGACGATCACCAAGTGGCACTTCAAGTCCACCGATCCGAGCTTCGCCGGACCCGAGGTGGAGGGGCCGGTCGGGCTCACCTGGGAGGGACCGCTGGTCGTCTCCGGGGTTATCACTGTCACCGGGAAGATCAGGACCGGCGCGGAGCAGACGAAGGACGCCGCCGTGCAGGTGACGCCCCGCGACTGGAGCGGCCAGACCGTCAAGACCACCATCGCGGAGGTGGCAACGCCGTACGACGATCCGCCGAGGGACGTGCACCAACTCGGCAGCAATAGCATGGGATTCAAGACGCGCGCCGACACGTATGCGAGCGTGGCGGCCGGGCCGAACGCCGGCTTTGCGTACTTCACCGCCCTGCCATTCGAGCTCTTCTTCGACGTGAACTACAACAACAAGGCGATGCAGGTCGGGAGCGCGTTCTACAACATGCAACCGGTCAACGCCACCACGTACAACGGCAAGCGCTACTGCGCGCGGTCGCGCGTCGTCAGCGACATCGCGCTGGTGAAAGCGCACGAGGGGTTCAGCACGACCGACGCCAACTCGCACACCGACACGTACACGCGCGCCTTCCTGAAGGAGGTGAGCGCCGTGATCGAGAAGTACGTGACGGCCAGCGCGGTGGACCTGAACCCCCAGCCCGTCGGCGCCGCGGCGGCCCTCGTGGCGGCCGACCAGTCGCGCCAGATCACCGACCTCTCCACAGCGAACCCGTATCATTCGGATTGCGAGTTCAACTACGACCCGAGCCTGAGGATCCCATGACGCATATGACAAGCGCGGCCTTCGCGGCCCTGGGGCTCCTGGTGCTCGCCGGGGCGGCGGGACCAGCGGGAGCGCAGGAAGATCGCAGCAGCAAGGACATCTGCACGGCCGCAGCCCGGGTGGCCGTGGAAGCGCACAACGCGCGCGTGGTGAGCTCGGCGTACGGGGTGCTCGCGCGGTGCCCGAACGGGAGTGCCACGCTCGCCGCCGCCTGGGCGTCGCCGCCCGCCGATGCCGAGGCGCTCACGCAGCTCGCGCATCGCAGCGTGGAGGTGGCCGACCGCCGCATCCTCGATGCGTCGCTCACCGCGCTGCAGAACACCGCGGCGTCGGCGGCGGCGCGGCGTGCCGCGCTGGACGTGGTGCTCTCGCAGTACAATCCAGAGGTCGTCGTCAGTAACTCCACGTGGGCGGACCCCGAGCACACCTCGCTCGGCCGCCGCAACGACTACTACCAGGTGACAGGCGAGCAGCCGATCACGGCGACGGACCGCGACCGCATCGTGGCGGTGTTCCGCGCCATGAAGGACTCCGATCCCGACACCCAGCTCCGCCG
>JALYXJ010000182.1 GCA_030947165.1 Gemmatimonadota bacterium | reverse complement strand
GCCCCCACTGGTCCCACTGGTTACAATTCATACGCCGCCGGCCCGTCCGGCGGCGTTTCCACGACTGATAAGGACTGACTGACAATGGCTGCCTACACTGCCAAGGATGTCTCCGAGCTGCGCCAGCGCACTCAGGCAGGCATGATGGACTGCAAGAAAGCGCTCGAGGAGAACTCGGGGAACATGGACGCGGCCGTCGAGTGGCTGCGGAAGAAGGGCATCGCGCGCGGCGAGAACCGCGCGGGACGCACCGCCTCCGAGGGCAAGATCGTCGCCCAGGTGAGCCCCGACGGAAAGACCGGCGCCATCGTCGAGCTGAACAGCGAGACCGACTTCGTGGCGCGCAACGACGTCTTCGGTCAGACGGCCGACAAGATCGCCAGGACGCTCCTCGCCGACGGCAAGTCGGATGGCATTGTCAAGTCGACCGAGGGCTCGCCCCTCATGGCCGCCAGGTTCGGCGACGCCGCCTCGCTCACCGACGCGCTGAAGCAGTTCACCGGCACGATCGGTGAGAACATCGTGCTGCGCCGCTACGCCCGGTTCGGTGGCAACGGCGCCGTCGGTGCGTACGTGCACCACAACGGCAAGGTCGGCACACTCGTCGAGATCGTTGGAATCACTGGAGAGGCCGGACAGCAGTTGGCGCGCACGATCGCCGAGCACGTCACCGCCGGCGTGCCCACGGTGCCCCTCGCCGTCACGCGCGACGACGTGCCCGCGGAGCTCGTGGACCGCGAGCGTCGCATCTTCTCGGAGCAGGCGGCGTCGAGCGGCAAGCCGGCGAACATCATCGAGAAGATGGTCGGCGGCCGGATCGACAAGTACTTCAAGGAGGTCACCCTCCTCGATCAGCCGTGGGTGCGCGACGACAGCAAGACGATCAGCCAGCTCGTGAAGGAGGCCGGTCCGACCGTCTCGATTCGTCGCTTCGCGCGGTTTCAGATCGGGCAGGAGTAAGCCCGGTGTCCGAGCTTCGCTATCCGCGCGTCCTTCTCAAGATCTCCGGTGAAGCGCTCGCCGGAGAGCGAGGCTTCGGGTTCGACTTCGACACCATGGCGCGCATCGCCGACGAGATCCAGTCGGTGGTGCACGCCGGTGCCGACGTGGGACTGGTGATCGGCGGCGGCAACATCGTGCGCGGCTCCCAGCTCTCCAAGATGGGCATGGACCGCGTGAGCGCCGATTACATGGGCATGCTCGGTACGGTGATCAACGCACTCGCCGTGCAGGACGTGCTCGAGCGGAAGGGGGCGGAGACGCGCGTGATGACGGCCATCCGCATGGAGGAGCTCGCCGAGCCCTACATTCGCCGGCGCGCCCTCCGTCACTTCGAGAAGGGCCGTGTGGTCATCTTTGCCGCCGGCACGGGCAACCCGTACTTTAGCACCGACACCGCCGCGGTCCTGCGCGCCATCCAGATGAAGGCGCAGGTGATCATCAAGGCCACCAGCGTGGACGGCGTCTACTCCGCTGATCCGAAGGTCGACAAGTCCGCGAAGTTCTACGAGGAGATCAGCTATCGCGACGTGATGCTCGAAGAGCTGAAGGTGATGGACCAGACGGCCGTGACGCTCTGCAAGGAGAACTCCCTCCCGCTGATCGTGCTGAACATTCACACACCGGGCGCGATCGTCGCCGCAGTTCGCGGGGATCGCGTCGGCACCCTCGTCCGATGAGCACAATCCAACAGATCCTGAAGGACAGCCGCACCTCGATGGACAAGGGCCTCGACGCCGCGAAGCGCGAGTTCGCCTCGGTCCGCAGCGGCAAGGCCTCGCCCAACATGCTCGACACCGTACGCGTCGAGATGTACGGACAGCAGATGATGCTGAACCAGGTGGCGAGCATCGCGGCGCCCGAGCCGCGCACCCTTCTCGTGACCCCGTTCGACAAGGGGCAGGTGAAGGCGATCGAGAAGGCCATTCGCGAGTCGGACCTCGGGCTCGAGCCCTCAGCGCAGGGCGGGGCCATCCGCGTCCCGCTGCCGCAGATGAACGAGCAGCGCCGCAAGGAGCTCGTGAAGGTCGTGCACAAGCTCGCGGAGGACGGCAAGATCGCCGTCCGCCATGCGCGCACGCACGGGCGCGAGCAGCTCAAGAAGTTGAGCGGCGTGAGCGAGGACGACGTGAAGCACGCCGAGAAGGACCTCCAGAAGGTCCACGACGACTACATCGGCAAGATCGACCAGATGATCAAGGCCAAAGAGGCCGAGATCATGGAAGTCTGAGGACTTCTACCGCCTCGCCGGCGCGCGCATGAGCGAGCTCGCGAAACGCATCCTCGTCGCCGTCGTCGGTGCACCGATCGCCGTGTGGATCGTGCTCGTCGGCGGCGCACCGCTCGCCGCCCTCCTCGCCGTGGTGTCGGCGATCGGGGCCTGGGAGTTCTATCGGATCGCGCAGGGAGCCGGTTCTCATCCCATGGCCGATGCCGGTATCGCGCTCGCCGGCCTCGTGCCGCTCGCGATCCACGCGAATTATCTAGGCGTCTTCACCGTGCGGCCGGCGATGGCGGCGCTGGTGATGCTCGCGCTGCTGGGGTCCACCATCTGGCTGCGCGGTGTGGACGGACGACCGCTGGGTGCGGCCGCGGTGACGATCCTCGGCGTGCTCTATACGGGCGGCATGCTCGGCTTCGGGTACGCCATCCGCTACCACGACACCGTGGTCGGGTACGATCTCGTGGGCGCGTCGCACATCGCCCTTGGCCCGCTGTCCATGCGCGTGCCCCCCGGCGGTGTGCTGCTGATCTTTCCCCTCGTCATCACCTGGGCGTCCGACATCGGCGCCTACTTCGTGGGACGCGCGATCGGCGGGCGGAAGCTCATTCCGACGGTCAGCCCGGGAAAGACCGTCGCCGGCGCGGTGGGCGGACTCGTCGCGAGCATGCTCGTGTCATACCTCTACGCCCGCGACGTGCTCGCGCCCGCGGCGCATCTCGGCTTCACGCCGTGGGGCGCGCTGCTCTTCGGCGCGATCATCAGCGTGGCGGCGCAGATCGGCGACCTGTTCGAGTCGCTCATCAAGCGGGAGGGCGGCGTGAAGGACAGCTCCCGCATCATCCCCGGGCACGGCGGCATCCTCGATCGCTTCGACAGCCTGATCTTCGTGCTGCCGGTAGCGTATCTGCTACTCGGGTGGCTGCCGCTGCCCGTGTTCGGGTGACGCCACGCGGGGTCGCCATCCTCGGGTCCACGGGCTCCATCGGAACCACCGCGCTCCGGGTGCTCGAGCGGCAGCGCGATCACTTCCGGGTGGCGGCGCTGACGGCCAACACGAATGCTGGCCTGCTCGGCGAGCAGGTCGAGCAATTCAAGCCGGGCTTTGTCGGGCTCGTCCGCAATGGGGGCGGTGACCATCCCGCCTGGCACTGCGGCGTTCGCTGTCTCGTCGACGCTGCCACGCGTGACGACGTCGACATCGTACTGAACGCCGTG
Source organism: Gemmatimonadota bacterium (assembly GCA_030947165.1). Next base: position 95 of record JALYXJ010000182.1, on the reverse strand, counting down.
GTCGGCGCCGCGGGCCTCGACGCGACGCTGGCCGCCCTGGAGCGCGGAAAGCGGGTGGCGCTGGCGAACAAGGAGTCGCTCGTGATGGGCGGCGA
>JALYXJ010000175.1 GCA_030947165.1 Gemmatimonadota bacterium | reverse complement strand
GTATGGTACGAATGCGGCTGTCCCCGACTGCGTAGGTGCCGCGACCCCCGATCTCACTTTCCTTTCACGGAAGCGACCCTCGAACCTGGGAGTGGTCAGCCTCCCGCTCCCTGCTGAACAAAATGGGGAACTGACCCTCCGAGAAAACATGGGCACAAGAGGGTCGCGATGAACGGATTCATTCGGAAACTCGGCAATTCGTCGCTCGATGACCGGCGCTGACTGTAGATCAGCCCCCACGGGATGTGCAGGAGGTCACCTCGCCGCGGTCGTGCCGCTAATCGGAACAGTGACTGGAGTGACGGCGGCGCCAATCTCCTTCGAGAAGACGAATGGACGGCGGCAGCTCAAGGTGGGCAAGCTACTGGAGATGGACAGCGAAGAGCTAAAGGGCGGGGATGGCAAGACGGCGCCCGTCATCAGCAACGCGGCCCTGAGTGTCGTGCCGCAGCCAATGCGCGTCGCGAAGGCTGGGACGATCCGCTACGACGGCGCGTGGAAGTTCGAGGTGTCTGGGACGAACGGCTTCACCACGGAGTTCAAATACGGGGCCTGATGAAGTAGCCGGTGTCGAGGCCGTACCCAGTCTCTGACGCAGGAAGAACCGTGAGCTCCACAACTCGCAGCTTCGAAGCTCGCTTCGGTCGCTTCGCGTTGACGGGTGCGGCAATGGCGATCCTCGCGACCCTGCTGGCTTTGGCTGCGCTCGGCTGGGTCTATGTGTCCGCACGAAGCGGCTCGATGATGATGTCCGCCGGGCCGGACGGGGCGAGCTTCGCCATCTTTCTCGCTACGTGGGTCGTAATGATGGCCGCGATGATGTTCCCCGCATTCGCGCCGGCGGTACTCGTGTACGCCGAATACACACGCCAACGTACGCGAACGTGGCCGCTGCTCGCGGCGGTCTTCCTTGCTGGATATTTGACGATCTGGAGCGCCGTCGGTGTCGGCACGTACGCGCTCGTCGCGCTCCTTGTGCCGCTCATCGTGGACGTTCCCGTGGTACGTGCTGCGCCACACGTGTTCCTCGGTGCCGTGATCGCAGCGGCTGGGTTGTATCAGTTGACCCCGCTCAAGGATGCGCTCCTGAAACATTGTCGATCTCCATTTCATTGGCTCCTCCGCGGCTTCCGGCCGGGCCTACGCGGCGCACTGCACATGGGGATAGAGGAGGGCGTTGTCTGCCTGGGCTGCTGCGCGGGGCTGATGCTCGTGCTGCTTGCGGTCGGGGTCGCCAGCGTCGGCTGGATGGCCGCAGTTGCGGCCGTCATCTTCGGTGAGAAGATCCTCGCGCCGACCGCGGCCGTCGCGAAAGGGGTCGCGGTACTGCTCGTCGGATTCGGGATCGCAGTCGCGATGATCCCTGCGGTCGCAGAGTTCGTGCTGGGTGGGTCGGCCATGTAGCGGGGCTGTCGGTGTTGGATGCGCGCGGAGCTACCGGCGGAGTCCCGATCCTCCGGACGCGGTCGGCTGGTCAGCCTGCCGGTGCTCGAGGAAGCGGCCGAAGGGCTCGCGCGTCCTAGCGTGTGGTGTCGGTAGGGACCACCGCGCCGTCATCTTGATGGCGCCCACTGATCGCCGCCGGCCGTCGTACGACTCAGGCGCCGATCGGCTTTCGTTTCGTCTCTCGAGCGACCGGAATGGGGGCAGTCGTGGCAAAAATGGCGAAGGGCAAGGTCGTGATCGATGTGTCGATGTCGCTGGACGGCTTCATCGCCGGTCCGGATGACACGCCAGAGGAGCCGCTCAGCAAAGGGGGCGATCGACTCCCCGCGTGGTTCGGCGACGGCGACACGCCCCAGTCGCTGGTATCCCTCATTCAAGATGGCGGCGGTCAGCGCGAAGCTCTTCGACAAGTTCGCGGACCGCTTTGGCGCGGTGGTGTCCGGTCGCCACACGTACGACGTAGCGGACGCCTGGGGTGGGGATGGGCTCAGCCAGGAATCCCCCTGTTCGTGCTGACGAACCGGGCCCCGATCACATCCCCCGGAGGGGATCCGCCGTACACCTTCGTGACCGACGGCCTCGTCCGCCGTCGACAGGGCGCATGCTGCCGCGTCAGGGAAGCACGTGTCGCTGATGGATCGACGATCGCGCAGCAGCGCCTGCAGGGAGGCTCGCTCGACGAGATCACGATCCATCTCGATCTCGTGCTCCTTGGCGGGGGCGTCCGCCTGTTCGAAGGCCCGGCGCCGAGGGACGCGGAGGTGTCGACCATTCGCGTCGTGGACGCGCCCGGCGTCACGCATGTGACCTATCGGGTCGTTCGTTGATCCTGAGGCCTGACTCCGTATCGTGAAGGCTGTCGATACGCAGCTCGCGATTGCGCGGTCGTTCATCGAAGCGGTGCACGCCAAGCACGATGATGCAGCCGCCGCGCTCTGTTCGGATGACATCGAGGTCCTCCTGCCCGGTGGTTCCGGTCCGCTGACTGGCAAGGATGGCGTGCGCCAGATGGTCAACTGGGCGCCGAAGCTGGAGCAGAGCGCGCGCGGAGAAGAGCAGCGGGGCGACGAGGTGCGCATCTCCACCCTGACCCGCGCCCCCGGCGTGTTCGCGAACTACACGACGTGGATCTTCGTGTTCGAGGGCCTCAAGATCAGACGCCTGTCGTTCGAGCTGC
>JALYXJ010000166.1 GCA_030947165.1 Gemmatimonadota bacterium | reverse complement strand
CCTGAGCGCCGCTCCGCGCCCGCTGCCGCCGCGTGATCGCGAGACGATCGAGCGCCGCGACCCGCTGGAACAGGTGGACGCGCTGGCGCACGCGTACGAGCAGGTGCAGGCGTCGCGCACCGTGGCGGCGCGGCTGCTGCGCGGTGTGCGCTCGCGGCTTGGCGAGTCCACGAGCCGGCACCTGAGCGACGAGGCGTTTCTCGCCACGGCCCGGGAGGCGGTGCCGGAACGTGCGGCCGATGTGGAATTGATCCGCAATGCATTGCGCGAGCGCATCACGGCGCGCGACCTTCCCGAGGTCGGCGCGGCGCTGCGCCGGCTCGAAGACTCCCTCACGACCACGAACGCATGACTTCCAGCTTCACCGTGCAGCAGGGCGCCGAGCTGCTCGATCGCGTACGGCAGTCCGTCGCTTCGCGGGTCGTGGGACAGGAACCGACGGTCGCCGATGCACTGATCACCTTCCTGGCCCGCGGCCATCTGCTCGTCGAAGGGGTGCCGGGCACCGCCAAGACGCTGCTGGTCCGCTCGCTCGCCGCTGCGCTGGGACTGCGCTTCGCGCGCATCCAGTTCACGCCGGATCTCATGCCGTCGGACGTGACGGGGGTGAACGTGCTCCGCGATCCGGCGCGCGGCTTCGAGTTCCAGGCGGGCCCAGTGTTCACCGACCTCCTCCTCGGCGACGAGATCAACCGCGCGCCGGCCAAAACGCAGTCGGCGCTCCTCGAGGCGATGGCCGAGCGGCAGGTGACGGTGGATGGCACGTCGCGCCCCCTTGGTCCCACGTTCACGGTGTTCGCCACCCAGAATCCGGTCGAGCACGAAGGCACCTACCCCCTTCCCGAGGCGCAGCTCGACCGGTTCCTCATCAAGACGGTGATGCCGTACCCGTCGAGGGAGGACGAACTGGAGCTGCTCACGCGCTACGAGAACGGGTTCGATGCCGAGCGTCTCACGGACGCGGACATGCGCCCCGTGCTGAATGCGGACGAAGTGGTGGCACTGCGCGGCCTCGTGGATGGCGTGCGCGTGGCGGTAGAAGTTCGCGCCTACGTGGCGGACATCACCCGGAGCACGCGCGACGAGCGCATGCTGGCGCTCGGCGCCTCGCCGCGCGCGACGGTCGCGCTGTTCCGGGCGTCGCGCGCCGCGGCCGTGCTCGAGGGGCGCGATTTCGTCACCCCTGACGACGTGAAGGGTGTCGCGGCCGCGGTCCTGCGGCACCGCATCATGCTGGCACCCGAGCTCGAGGTGGAAGGGCGCACGGCCGACGACGTGCTGAACGGCCTCCTCTCCAGGGTGCGGGTACCGGAGTGACAGGATGAGCTGGGCCATGGCGGCGAGCGTTCGGCGCGCGCTCGGGTTCGCCCCGACCCGGCATCTCGCGGCGGCGTTCGCCGCTGTCGCACCGCTCTGGCTCCTCAGCGAATGGCCAGGCGGCGCCGCGCTCGCCGCAATTGCCACTGGCGCCGCGCTGCTCGCCGCGCTGCTCGACGTCGCGCTTCTGCCAAGCGACACCGACGTGGACGTGACGCGCACGGGGCCGGACACGCTGGGCGTCGGGGACCGTGTGGAGGTTCGCTATCACGTGCGATCGCACTGGGGACGTCCTCTCCTCGTCACCGTCTATGATGAGCTGCCGGCGCACGTGTTCGCCGAGCGCGTCCCGGCGGAGCTGGCGCTGGCGGCGCGGGGGTCGGTGGAGCTTGCCTTCGAGGTGCAGGGACGCACGCGTGGCGACGCCGCGCTGGGCGACATCGCACTGCGGGTGCGGACGCCGCTCGGCCTCGTGACGCGAACCTTCCGCTATACCCCGTTGGACCGCGTGATCATTGCGCCGTCCCTCGCCGGGGTACGTCGCTTTCGCTGGCTGGCCGTGCACCAGCGACTGGCTGCGGCCGGTGTGCGCGACAGTCGGCGGCGGGGCGAGGGACGCAGCTTCTCGCGGCTTCGGGACTACGTGGTGGGCGACGATCCCCGCTACATCGACTGGAAGGCCACCGCCCGGCGGGGCCATCCAATCACACGCGAGTTCACGATCGAGCAGTCGCAGACCGTCTATGTGATGGTCGACGCGGGCCGATCGATGACGCAATTGGCGGGGGCGTTTCCGCGGTTCGAGTACGCGCTGTCGTCGGCGCTCGTGCTGGCTGACGTCGCGTCGCGCGCCGGCGACCGCGTGGGTGCCATGGTCTTCGACGATCGCCTTCGCGCACTCGTGCCAGCCCAGCGCGGGGCCGGCGCACTCCATGCCCTGCGCACGGCGCTCGTCCCGCTCCAGCCCACGCTCGTGGAGCCCGACTACTCGGCGGCGTTCCGTGCGGTGGCGCTTCGACAGCGCAAGCGGGCGCTGCTCGTCCTCCTCACGGACGTGATCGATGCCCGGGCGGCGCGGTCGCTCCTCGCACATCTCACCCGTGGCGCGTCGCGCCATCTCGCCATCGTGGTGGCATTGCGCAACGACGCCCTCATTGGCGCCGCCACGCTCGGCACAGGCGCCGGCGCGAGACCGATGTACGCCAGCGCGGCGGCCGAAGAGCTGCTGACCGAACGCGCCACGGCGCTGCAACGGATGCGCGACGCGGGTGTCGTGGTGCTGGACGTCGCGCCCGATGCGATGGCTGCCGCGGTGGTGAGCGAATACCTCGAGCTCAAGGCGCGCGGCGCGCTGTGACGGCGCCGAGGGCGAGCTCGCCCGTCTCGTCGTCGGACGCGGCGGGGGAGGTCGGCGTCCTCCCCAGTCGCAGGAAGGTGACGAGGAGGACGAGCGTCACCCCGCTCACCGCCAGTTTGCCCTCGAGCGGCCACCACTCGATGGGCGAGACGAAGCCCTCGAGGGTTCCCGCGATCAGCAGCAGCATCGTCGATGCGGCGATGAGTCGCATGGCGCGACGCGAGTTCTCCACGAGGGCGCGGCGCCTGGTCCGCGCGCCGGGGACGAGGATGGCCGCGGCGAGGAGAAAGCCGCCGCCTCCCGCCACGCAGATGGCGAAGAGCTCGAGCACGCCGTGCGGGGCCACGAACGCCAGCAGCAGCCGGCCGATGCCCTTGCTGACGTAGAGTCCAATCACGCTGCCGAAGGAGATGCCATTCGCGACGAGCAGCACCACAGGCAGGAGACCGGCCGTGATGCCGCCGGCGAAGGCGGCGAAGCTGATCTGCACGTTGTTCGCGACGATGCTGCTGGCCATGACCGGTCGAAAGAGCTGCGGATCGTCGATGTATCCTTCGCCAGAGGCGGCGCGCCGGACGCCGTCGGCCGCACGTTTCAGCATGGACGCGGGAAGCAGGCGTACCGCGATCGCCGGCGAGCGGACGACGGCCACGCTCGCCACGGCCGCGGGGATGAACAGGAGCGCGGCCGCGAGCGCGATGGGTCCCGCCGACCGCCGGATCTCGCGAGGCACGTCGGTGAACAGGAACATCACCGTGGCGCGGAGCGCCATGCCGCGATCGCGGTAGAGCAGGTTGTGTGCGGCGGCGACGAGACGACCGAGCTGGAACAGCTCGTCCATCGCCCGGCCGCCCGACGCCGTGCGCAGGCGCGCCAGATCGGCGGCGAGCGCGCGATACTCGGCGACGAAATCACGCACGCCCTCCTCGCCGAGCGAGCGCAGTCCCTTCCGCTGCACGGTGGCCAGCTGTCCGGCGAATCGGTTCCAACGCGGCACGCCGGCGGCGATGATCGCCTGCCGCTCACGCCCCGCCCCCGTCTCACCTCGCGAGGCCACCCCGCGCGACCGTGCGCGCTGCTCGCGTGCGTGCAGCTCGAGCAGGCGTGGCCCGGGCGGACGACGATCGTCGGGAAGGGCTCCCGCGAATCGCGCCGCGAGCTGCGTCGCGAGCGCGGTGCGCCGCAGCGGCTCGAGCGAGCTCCAGCGCTCCACGAACCGGTCGAGCACGAGGTACTCGTCCTCGGAGAGCGAGGTCTGCAGCATGGCCTCGCCCGGTCGCTCGCGCACCGGGCCAGACGGCCCCTCCGACGGCGGGCGCGCCTCTTCCCGCACCACGATGGTACCCGCCACCAGGTCGCCCAGCCGCCGGCTGTGCCGCGTGAAGAGCAGACTCGCGAGACCAACGAGGTAGAGAAAGGCCGGCTGCATGTCGACGATCCGCAGCAGGTTGCGCACGGCGGACACGCCGAAGGTGACCGAGTAGCCGCCCTCGCGCACGACGCGGAGTCGGTGGATGCGTTTGCCGGGTGTCTGGCCATCCATCAGCCCCTCGAACAGCACGTAATAGCCCCACAGCACGACGAACTGCGCGAGGATCATCACCGCCAGCGCCCAGCTCCCCGACGCGCCTCCCTGCGACGCCAAGCTGCTGCGCCCTCGGCTGAGCACGATCAGCCCGACCAGCAGTGCCAGCAGCATGCCGGCGCAGATCAGGAGATCGGTGAGGGCGGCGAGCACGCGCGACCCGACACCCGCGATGGAGTAGGTGAGGACGACCAGCTCCGGCGTTTCGACGTCGACCGTCTGCTCGTAGGGGCGTGCGCGCGATGAGGCCATCCCGGAAGGTGCGTCCCTCCACGCAGCGGAACAAGACGCGGATTATCTTGCGCCGGTCTCTCTCCCAACTTGGTCCATGCGCGTCCTCCTCCAACGCGTCGCCCGCGCCGAAGTGCGCGTCGATACCCGCACCACCGGTCGGATCGCGCGCGGCTACCTGCTGCTCGTTGGGCTGACCCACACCGACTCCGAGACTCAACTCGTGTGGATGGCGGATAAAGTCGTAGGCTTGCGCCTGTTCGGGGACGCGGACGACAAGATGAACCTCGGGCTCGCCGACGTGGGTGGGGCGCTGCTCGTGGTATCGCAGTTCACCCTGTACGGCGACGCCGCGAAAGGACGGCGGCCGAGCTTCGTGGATGCCGCGCGCCCCGAGGTGGCGGTCCCCCTGTACGAGCGCTTTGTGTCGCTGCTCCGCGAACGTGGGGTGCCGGTGGAAACCGGGGAGTTTGGCGCGATGATGGACGTGGAGCTCGTGAACGACGGACCGGTGACCCTGTGGCTGGAGCGATGACGACGCCGCCCGTCGTTCTCGCCTCGCAGTCGCCTCGTCGGCGCGAGCTGCTTTCGCTCGTCGGCATCGCGCACACGGTGCACCCGGCCGACGTCGATGAGGCGTATCTGGCGGGCGAAACGCCGCGGGTCCATTGCGAGCGGCTGGCGAGGGAGAAGGCGCACGTCGTGGCGAGTCGACACTGGGAGGCGTTGGTGATCGGCAGCGACACGATCGTCGTGGTGGACGGGGACGTGCTCGGCAAGCCGCGCGACGAGGCGCACGCGGCGCAGATGCTCACCCGGTTGTCGGGACGCTCCCACATGGTGATGACGGCTGTGGCCGTGCAGTGGCGTGGTCAGCAGCGCTCGACCGTCGAGGAGGTGGGCGTCACCTTTCACTCGCTCACCCCGGACGACGTCCGCGCCTACATCGCGACCGGCGAGCCGATGGACAAGGCGGGAGCGTACGGCATCCAGGGCTATGGCGCGACGATCGTGCAACGTGTCGACGGCGACTACTTCGCCGTGATGGGCCTCCCCCTCCAACGGCTCGTCCGCCTGATGGGCGAGCTCGGCGTGCGCTACCGCTTTGGCGGAGCGCTCGAGGCCGCCGGCGCATAGCGCGTCCTCCACACCTCCGCCTTCTCGAGCACGTCGCGCACGCTGATGCGCGGCATGCGGCCAGGCCGGTTCTCCATCGAGATCGGATAGTCCTCACCCGGCTCCCCGTACGCATCGATCAACAGATCGTGGAAGCGCCGATAGGGGCCAACGCGCTTGGGATTCGTATAGCCCATCAGGGAGATCACCGGCCGGTCGAGGGCGACCGTCATGTGCAGCGGACCGGTGTCGGGCGAGAGCACGAGTGCGGCCCCGTCGATGATCCCGACCAGGTTGCGTAGTCCGCTTCCGAGCGCCGACACGACGGGCACCTTCGCGCGATCGAGGATGATGCGCTCGGCTGCCAACTCCCGCTCCGACCGGCCGCCAACGAGCACCGGCTGCACTCCGAAGTCCGCGTACAGCGCATCGCTCACCTCGGCCCACCGCTCCGGCATCCAGTCTTTCTCCGGCTTGCTCGTCCCCACGACGATCGGCGCGATCGGGCGGTCGAAGCGCGACAGAAACTCGCGCTGATATGCTCGTTCATCGGGCCATGGGCCGAGATCCCATGTGACCGGCTCGTGTGGCACGCCGAGAGCTTCGAGGAACTCGAAGTACTGATCCTGGACGTGCTGGCCGGCGCGCGGCGGAATTCGATCGGTGGTGAACAACCAGTTGAGATCGCGTGCGCGCGTCCGATCGAACCCCAGCTTCACCGGCGAGCGGGTGAACGACGTGACGAGTCCCGCCTTGAAGTACACCTGGAGCGCCAGCATCACGTCGAAGGGCCGCTGGGCGAGCGCGCGGCGCACCGCCGGATATGCGCGCCACCCCTGCGCCCGGTCGAAAGAAATGATCTCATCCACCGCCCAGTGTCCGCGCACGAGCGATGCGGCGCCGGGCTGCAGCACCCAGGTGACGTGCACGTCAGGACGATGCCGCTTGAGCGCCGTGAGGAGGGGCAGCACGTGCACCGCGTCGCCCAGGGCGCTCATCATCACGATCCCGATGCGACGGAAGGGGGTGGCGAGGGTGAGCATCACGGAAAATAGTCGGGAGTCATGGCGTCGGTGAAACCAGTCTGATACTTATCCATTCCCTCCGCTGCCCGGCTCCCTCCACGCCGTCGCGCATGCGCGAACAGCTCGTCATTCACCTTCAGCGCGTCGCGCGGCCGCTCGGCGTGCCACAGGTGATAGACGATGCCTCCGAACTTGAGCTTGCGGCGGCGCACGGCGGCCCGCGTCATCCGTGCGACAAAATCGCTGTCTTCGCGTCCCCATCCCACGAAACGCTCGTCGAACCCGTTGACGAGTGCGGCATCGGAACGCCAGAAGCCCATGTTGCAGCTCCGGACGCCACTCAGCGGATCGCGAGGGCTCGGCACGAGCCCTGACAGCCAGCTCGCCGAGACTGCGTTGACGCGGTGCGCGATGCCACGCTGAAAGGGATGAAAGGTCGTCTGACGGGTGGAGAGGGCGCGAGCGCTTCGCCGCTCGCTCAGCAACACGCGCGTGCCCTGCACGAGCGTCCCCGCTCGAGCGAACGCCAGGTGGGAGCGCGTGAACCCGGGATGCAGAATGCAATCGCCGTCGACGAGGAGGATGTACTCGCCCTGCGCCATCGCGAGGGCGCGGTTGCGAATCTCGGCGGCTCGGAATCCACGGTCGGGATGCCAGACGTGGTGCATCTCCACGCCGCGCCCTCGAAAGCGATCGAGGAAAGCTCGCACGACGATCGCCGTTCGCTCATCGGAGCCGTCATCGGCCACGAGCACTTCACCCGGAGGGTGCGTCTGCCGCAGGGCGCTCTCGAGCACCAGGTCGAGCGCGGCCGGCCAGTCGTAGGTTGTGACGATCAACGACGACTGCACGACCTATCCGGCCGCCGGGCGGCGATATGCAACCAGCGTGGTGCCCTGAATGCGCGAGAGTGGAAGCCGCGTCGCGAGCTCGTTGAGCGCCCGATAAACGCCGCTGGCATGTCGTGGTCCGGCGTAGTCGTGCCAGAGCACCAGGCCGCCGGGCTTCACGAGTCGCAGGGCCTTCTCGCTGTCGCTCACCACGTAGGAGTAGGCATGCGAGCCGTCCACGAAGACGACGTCGCATTGTCCCGACCAACGCGCGACGTCGAGCGTCTTGCTGTCGCCGAAGAGCTGTTCGACCTTGTGCTCCACGCCGGAGTGCGAGTACAGAAATTCCGTGAATGCCGACTCCTTCAGCGCAAAGGCGACGTCCGTCGGATCGTCGGTGCGCTCCGCGCTGTAGTGTGCGCGCTCGCCGGGCGCGAGCGTCAGCGTGACGACGCGCGCGTCGTCAGGAGAGTTGCGCGCCCAGAGGTATGCCGTCTTGCCGGTGCAGGTGCCGAACTCGAACATGCGCCGTGCGCGGCGCGCGAGCACCGCCAGGATCCACGCCTCGGCGTCGCTGGTGCCGCCTTCCACGACATACGGCCCGCGACCCACGAACGCCACCTCCGTCTCACGACCGGGGCCGAACGGCCCAGGCTGGAACACCGGATCGATCTGCTCCGGAGACACCGCGGCGATCGGCCATGCGCCGAGCAGGTTGCGTTGCTTGCGCCTCGCCCGTTCGCGAAGGAGTAGCACCGCGAGCACGACGACCGCCGGCAGGGCGAGCAGACCGAGAGCGGCCGACAGGATCAGAAAGGTCACGAGCGATCAGCGAATGTGGGTGAGGTCCTGGGCCGTGCCGAGCGCCGCGAGCTCGCCTTCATCGAGCACGGCGCCGCGCTCGTCGCGCCACTTGCGCGCCGACCGCAGCAGGCGCGCGGCATTGCCCACGCGGACGCTCGCCGCGTTACGCTGCCCGAAGACGACGCGATCCACGTCGAGCACCCAGGCCTCCATGTGGTCGTTCCCCTTTGATGACGCGAGCAGCACGTTCTTGACATTGAGATCGTGGTGCCGCGCGCCGGCCGCATTCAACGCACGCACCAGCGCACGCGTCGCCTGCCAGGCCGCCGCCCGCTCGGCCGCGGGAACGGCCGGCATGAGATAGCTCGCGAGATCCCGTCCTCCAGGGATTTCACGCGTCACGAGGTCGGCTCGACGGAACACCACGGCGGCCGGCTGCACGCCGTACATCAGAACGGCCGGCGTCCGCACGCCCAGATCGGCCAGTCGCAGCGAGACCTGCAGCTCGTGCGGCGCGCGCGTGGGGGGGAGGAAGAGATCGCGTGTGACCGAGGCGAGCAGCCCGCCGTGCCGGTTGTGTCGCACGACGGCGTGGGTGCCGGACACCGGCAGCGCGATCGCGTACGCGATGCCACGGCCGTCGAGTCGGCGGGCGCCGAGGTCGCGCGCGGCGGCCTCGTACAGGCTTCCGTCCGTCAACATCGCGCGCGCGTCTGCCTCGTGCTCGGCCCGCACCACCGCCACGCACCGACCGATCGCCACGCGCACGAAGCCATCCGGCGGCGCATCGAGCCCGCGCATCAGCGCTTCGCGCGCTTGCTGCGTTTGACGCGATACACGCGCACGGGCTGATTCTTGTTCTTCAGCTCCATCGGCGGACAGACGTCGAGCGGCGGCGGCGACGACAGCGCACGGCGCATCTCGTCGGACAGGAGGATCTCTCCACCGTCCGCGGCCGAGCACAACCGGCTCGCCGTGTTGACGGTGTCGCCGATGACGGTGTACTCGAGCCGGCGCTCCGAGCCGATGTTGCCGGCGAACGCCTCGCCGTGATTGAGCCCGATGCCAATCTGCAGCGTGGGACGTCCTTCGGCCTTCCAGCGCGAATTGAGCATGTCGAGCGCCTTCATCATGTCGAGCGCCGCGCCCATCGCGCGGTCGGCGTCGTCGGCATTGCCGAGGGGAGCGCCCCACTGGGCCATCACCGCGTCGCCGATGAACTTGTCGAGCGTGCCGTCGTGACGGAACACGCACTCCACCATCTCCGTGAAGTACTCCGTGAGCAGGGTGGCCATCGCGTCCGGGTTCATCGTCTCGGACAGCGCGGTGAAGCCGCGGATGTCGCTGAACAGGACGGCCACCGTGCGCTTGTCGCCGCCGAGCCGCGACGCCTCATGGGAGCCGGCGATCCGCGCCGCGAGCTGCGGCGCGAAGTAGCGCTCGAAGTTGCTCCGCACCAGCGCCTCGCGCCGGATCCGCTCGGCGAACTGCGAGTTCTCGATAGCCACGGCGGCAATGCCGGCGAAGGCAACGAGGAACTCCAGATCGTCGTCGCTGAAGCGGTGCGTGATGCTCGGGTTGTCGACGTAGAGGACGCCGAGCACGCGATCCTCGCTGCCGATCAGCGGCGCGCAGATGGCGGACCGGACCTGCTGCATGAGGATCGACTGGCCGCCGAACCGCTCGTCCTCGCCGGCGTTGTCGGTGAGCAGTGCGACCTTCTCGAGCACCGCCTGTCGCGCGATGGACTGTGGCACCGAGCGCGGCACCTCGCCGCCACGCTTGTCCCGCGCGATCTTGGGGACGAGCTCCAGGTTCGCATCGCACAGCAGGATGGCGACGCGGTCCACCTCGAGCGTCTGATACGCGTAGCCGACGATCTTGTCGAGGATGGTGTCGACGTCGACGGCGCGCGTGAGGCCCTTGGAGACCTCCAGCAGCGTCGCGAGCTTCTGCTGGCTCTTGTCGCTCGGCGGCGCGCTGAGCGGCGAGACGACCGCCTTGGTGAGCCCGCCCGTGACGGGCGCGTTGATCGCGAGAATTGCGGCGGCGCCGTCGCGCACTGGCATCTGACGCACGATCGTCGCCCCGATGGGCGGCCGCTCGACGCTGGGATGCGACGCCGACGGCGTCGCCATCCCGAAGGTGACGAGCCGGAAGGCGACCTTGCCGAACGACACCTGGTCGTCGACGGCGATCCTGGCCTTTTCGACCTTGGAGCCGTTGACGGACGTGCCGTTGCTCGAGCCGAGGTCCCGCACGGTGAGCTTCGTCCCATCCGACACGAGCTCGGCATGGCGGCGCGAGATGGTGGGATCGAACACCGGCACGTCGCACGTCGGCGCGCGACCCACGATCAGGGGAACGCCATCGCGGAGGTCGTAGGTCTTGCTACCGTCGGAGCTTATCAGGCGGAGAGGCATCGACGCGGAATATGGTGGGCGTCACCTCGGACGACCAGTCGCCTAGGACAGCACCGCCGTTGTCCGCGCCATCGCTTCCCGCACCCGTCCGATCGCGGTGAGCATCGCGCGCGCCTTGTTCTCCGTCTCCGTCCACTCGCTCGCCGGCACGGAGTCCTGTACGATGCCTGCGCCCGTCTGCACCGACGCCACCCCGTCGAACAGCACGCAGGTGCGGATCGTGATCGCCATGTCCATGCGCGCCCCGCCGGCGCCGAGATAGCCAACGGCTCCCGCGTACGCGCCGCGTCGCTCCGGCTCCAGCTCGTCGATGATCTCCATGGCGCGTACCTTGGGCGCGCCCGTCATGGTGCCCGCGGGGAAGGTGGCGCGGAAAGCGTCGAGCGCGTCCAGGCCCGGGCGCAGCGTGCCCTGCACCTGGCTCACGAGGTGCAGCACGTGCGAGTAGCGCTCCACTGTCTTGTAGTCGCTCACCTGCACGGTCCCGTACTGCGCGATGCGGCCCACGTCGTTGCGGCCGAGATCCACGAGCATCACGTGTTCGGCAAGCTCCTTCTCGTCGTGTGCGAGCTCGTACGCCATGGCGGCGTCCGCTTCGGCACTGGCGCCGCGAGGCCGCGTGCCGGCGATGGGGCGGACCGTCACCTGTCCGCCGCTCACGCGCACCAGGAGCTCGGGAGAGCTGCCCACGAGCTCCAGGCCGTCCAGCACGAGGTGGTACATGTATGGCGACGGATTCAGCGCACGCAGCGCCCGGTACAGCGCGTCGGAAGGGAAGTCGAGCGGTACGCGGATCCGACGTGCGAGGAGCACCTGAAAGGCGTCACCGGCGGCGATGTACTCCTTGATCCGCTCGACGTCGGCGACGAAGCGGTCGCGGTCGTACGATGAGGTGCCGACGGCCGGCGGTGCATCGGAGCGGAGGTCCAGCGGCGGCAGCGATATCGGGGCACGGAGCGCCTCGATGGTCCGATCGACGGTCTCCATCGCGTGGTGATAGGCCGCATTGAGCGCTGCGTCGCCGGTGTCGTCGTCGAGCGGCGCGCCCACGACGACGCGTGCCTGCGCCCGGAGATTGTCGATGATGACGAGCGCGTCGGTGAACACGAACAGTGCGTCCGGCGCCGCGTCGGCGCGCGGCGGTGGCGATGGCAGCCGCTCGATGAGACGGGCTGTATCGTAGCTGAAGAATCCGACCGCGCCGCTCCAGAATGCTCCGAGCTCCGGTACGTCCACCGGCGGATGGGCGCGCACCAGCGCGTCGAGATCGTCGAGGGGATTGGCCGGCCGGCGGGCGCCATGCCAGCCGAGCGCCGGCGTCCAGTCTTCCACCACGCCGTCGCGCAGCCGCCACGCCGCGCGCGGCGCGCTGCCGAGGAACGTGTAGCGCGACCACGTCTCACTGCCGGCCGGCGCGCTCTCGAGCAGAAATGCAAACGGGCCTCCATCGGCTCGCAGCTTGGCGAAGGCGGTGACGGGCGTGTCGGTATCGAGCAGGATCTCCCGCCATACCGGCACCAGGTGATGGGGACGCGCGCGCGAGCGAAATTGGGCGAAGCTCATCGAATGATCAGGGGAGGGGCTGGCGCGTGCTTGTCGGGCGTGTGACCGCCGGCGAACTTTCGTCATGCATCGTCTGCTCCTCGCGGCGTGGACCGCCGGCATCTGGTTGGCGTTCCTGCCGCCGGTCGCGCGCGCCCAGCGTTGGAACGACCCGCGGTCGCGCGAGCTGGTGGAGCGGGCGACGGCGCGCCGCGCGCAGCAGCTCGCCGACACGGGCCTCAAGGACTTCAAGGCGGTCGCGCACGGCTACGTGACCTTCCTCGCCCAGGTGGGCGAGGGACTCGCCGAGCCGCCCAAGATCGTCAAGGCCGACGAGCTGGTGAACGAAGTCTATTGGCTTGCGCCCAACCTGAGCAAGCAGCGCATTCTCGGGCGTCGCGACACGCTGCTGCTGCCCACGGACATCGCGTATCATCGCGACCACCTCGGCATCGTCCAGAACAACTTTCCCGCCATCATCCGGCTCGGCGACGGCGACGAGGTGGTGGACGTCCCGCATCCGCTCTCACCGCAGGGTCTCGCGGCGTACGACTTCGCGATCGCCGACTCCCTCCCGCTCAATCTGCCGGGGCGGACGATCATGTTGTACCAGGTGAAGGTGCGGCCGAAAGACGATCGTCAGCCTCGCGTGATCGGCGCGGTGTACATCGAC
>JALYXJ010000161.1 GCA_030947165.1 Gemmatimonadota bacterium | reverse complement strand
CTTCAGTCCCGCGGTGCGCGCGGCGAAGATCGTCCCCGGCACGCTGCCGGGGACAGCCGGCGTGGTGGGCGCGGTGGCGAGCTTCAAGCAGCAGCATCTCGGCGGCGTGTGAGGCTGCGGGTGGTGGTCCTAAGCGCAGCGACGGACCTGCACGGTGTCGTCCTGAGCGCAGCAAAGGACCTGCACGTGCAGGTCCGTCGGTCGCTTCGCTCTCTCAGGGCGACACCATGACGCGGAAAAACCGCGTCGGCGTCATCGGCTCGTTCGTCTGGGACGTGATCCACGGCCGCGACGCGCGGGCGGTGCCGGTCGAGGAATGGGGCGGCATCACGTACACGCTGAGCGGCCTCGATGCCGGCCTGCCCGACGACTGGGAGATCGTGCCGATCATGAAGGTCGGCGCGGATCTCGCCGGACGCGCGCGCGAGTTCCTCGCCACGCTGAAGCACATCGCCCCGGACGCGGCGCTGGTGGAGGTGCCGTACCCGGGCCATCGCGTGGAGCTCCGCTACTACGACGACGAGCGGCGCACCGAAGTGCTCTCCGGCAACATTCCCGGGTGGAGCTGGCTTGGACTCAAGCCGCTGATCGACGACGCGCGGCTCGACGCGCTCTACATCAACTTCCTCAGTGGATGGGAGCTCGACCTCGAGACGACGCAGCTGCTGCGGCAACACTTCCGCGGGCCGATCCACTGCGACCTGCACATGAAGGTGATGGCGGTGCAACCGGATGGGCTGCGCACCTTCCGCCCGATCCCGAACGTCGCGGAGTGGTGCGGGTGCTTCGACTTCCTGCAGATGAACGAGGACGAGCTGGCGACGATCGCGCCGGATTCCATGAGTCTGGCCGCGACGGCCCTCGCGGCGGGGGTGTCGGTCCTCCTCATCACGCTCGGCAAGCGCGGCGCGGTGTACGTCGCGGCGCCGGGTTTTGACACGATATGTGATCTTCCTGCTCGTGGCGGACTGTCCACCGCACCGCGCGGCGGCACCGGCGCGGTCGGGGCGCTGCGCACCGCGTTGGTGCCCGCAGAGAATGTCAATCCCCGCGGCGACCCCACCGGTTGTGGAGATGTCTGGGGTGCGACCTATTTCTCCCGGATGGTCGCCGGTGATAAGTTAGCGGTCGCGATGAAGGCGGCCTGCCTGGCCGCGGCCCGGAATGTCGGGCACCGGGGCGCCACCGGACTCGCCGCCCACCTGCGCGGAGAACTCAGCCTCTCGTGACGAGCGTCATCACCGTCCCACCGTCGCTGGACGACCATACGTTCGAGCAGGTGGTGGAGCAGCTCGCGTCGATCCCCCCCGACGCCAAGCTGCTCGTGGACGCGCGCCACACGCGCTGGGCCTCGCCCTATGGGCTGACCGCGCTCCTCGCCCTCGGGCAGACGCGCGCCGAGCGCGCGAGCTTCGCCGCGCCCGAAGCGGAGGACACGGCGTCGTACTGGGCGCGGACCGGATTCTTCAAGCACGCCGAGGAGCTGTACGAGCTGCACGGCGCCGTGCCGAAGGCCCGCGGCGGCGAGTCGAGCGTGCTGCTCGAGATCACGCCGGTCGTGAAGAGCGAGGACGTGCACGACGTCGTGGGGCGCATT
Source organism: Gemmatimonadota bacterium (assembly GCA_030947165.1). Next base: position 1,543 of record JALYXJ010000161.1, on the reverse strand, counting down.
CAACAGAAGGCGCAGCAGATCCTCGCCAAGGAGCTGAATATCGACGCGAAAGCCACGGTCGGCTTCGCGATGACGTTGTCGGAGGTCTGCCAGAACATCGTGGAGCACGCCGGCCGCGGCGGCTGGGTCGGCGTGCAGACGTACACCTGGCGCAAGCGGCTGGCGAACCGCCGCGTGGTCGTGATCGCGGTGTGCGACGCAGGACTGGGCTTTCGCCAGTCGCTCGAGAGCGCGCCAGCGCGTGTGCGCACCGATCGATGGGACGACGCGGCCGCATTGGAAGAGGCCGTCATCCGCGGGGTGAGTCGGTTCCGTGACCCAGGTCGCGGCCAAGGGCTTGCGGGTGTGCGACGCTATGTGGGGCGGTGGGACGGGAAGGTGAGCGTGCGCAGCGGCACGGCGAAGATCGCGATCGTGCCGAGCTGGGACGACGACGTACCATTGCTGGAGAAGCTGGCCCCCTTTCCGGGGTCCCAGGTCCAGGTCACCATACCAGAGCGGGTCTCCGGGGGCCCGCGATGATGATGCACATCGACGTCAGCTCCGTGCTGCGGCAAACGCTGTCATGCGAGCTCTACTCAAATCTGGTCACGCGTCCCACCGGCGCGGCGGTGCGGACGCAGATCGAGGCCCTGCTCGCGGATGCGCGCGAGCGGTCGCTCACCGTCATCGACTTCTCGCACGTCGGGATGATCGATTTCTCCTGTGCCGACGAAGTCGTCGCCAAGCTGCTGCTGCGCTACGGTTCGGCTGAGCGCGAGCCCGGCGAGGCGTACTTCCTCTTCCGCGGCGTCACCGATGATCACTGGGATGCGATCGAGGCGGTGCTCGAGCGACATGGGCTCGCGCTCGTGCTCGAGACGGACGACGGCGCTCGCATCGTCGGGATCGTCAACGACGGCGAGCGGGTGGCGTGGAACAAGGTGTACGAGCTCGGACGCACCGCGCCCGCCGACCTGGCTGTCGCACTCGGCGCGGGGCAGGACGACGCCGCCCGGGTGCTGGACACCTTGCATCGCCGCCGGCTGGTGATGCGGTTGGACGACGACTACGTGGCCGTGGGCGGCCTCGCCGGCGCCCGTGCCTGACGACGCGCGCAGCCGTCCGCTGCGGGTGGCGGCGTTCATCGGGACGAAGGCCAGCGACCTCGACCGTGGGCCGCAAGTGCGGATGTCGGTGGAGGACGCGCGGGCGCGCCTTCTCACCGATGGCGAGCTGGCGTGGGTCTATGGCCCGCGCCGACAGGAGCTCGCGACTGTGGTCGTCGACGGCGCGGTGAAACGGGGCGACGTCGTGCTGCGGGACGTGGCCGGCGCGTCACCATCCGAGATCGTACGCGTCATAAAGCCAGACCTCGACTCGCACACGCGCCGCGGCGATTTCGCCTGACGCGCCGTCCCGCCCCTTCACGCCCTGTGAGCCCCTCCCGCCGCGCGCGGCCACCTGCCCTGCCCACCCTCGCCGTTCACGCGGGCGAGAGCGCGCACGACGTCGAGTCGCCGGTGGTGACCGCGCTCGTGCAGAGCGCGAGCTACGTGCAGGA
>JALYXJ010000133.1 GCA_030947165.1 Gemmatimonadota bacterium | reverse complement strand
GCTCGAGGGCCTCGCACAGTCGCTCGCGACGCTCGGGCATGTTCCACAGGTGGCCCGGAATCTCACCGAGGCGCGCGAGCTGTCGCGCGCGCAGCCGCCGCTCGTCCTCGTGGTCGATCGAGCGCTGGCCAGCAACTCGGGGGCCGAGCTGCTGAGCTCTCCACTCGCCGCGGGCGGTGCACGGCTCCTCTATCGGACGGCCTCGGCACCGTTGGCGCCGCTACTGCCCGCCCTGCAGCGGGCGGTGCTCGCGGATCTCACCTTGCCGCTGGAGCGGCATCGGCTGGCGGCGCTCGTACAGTCGGTGGGCGAGCGCGCGCGGCTGAGCGGACGCTCCACGAGGCAGACACCGCCCGAATCGAGGATGCTGTAGCGTCCGGCGCCAGACGACGGGGCTCTGAGCGCCTGTGCTTGCCACGTGCTGGGCGACTTGACATGTTAGCCCATGAAATACGCCGAAGTGCAGAACTGCATCGGCGGCGCGTTCGTGTCGCCCGATGCGCCCCTCCTCGACGTCCATGATCCGAGCAGTGGCCGCCTGATCTCGCGCGTTCCGCTGTCATCGCGGCGTGAGGTGGATGCCGCCGTCACGTCGGCGCAGGCCGCCTTCCCCGCGTGGTCCGGCACGCCGATCAAGGAGCGCGTGCAGGTCCTCTACCGGTACAAGGCGCTCCTCGAGAAACACATCGACGAGCTGTCGGCGCTCGTGACCGAGGAGAACGGCAAGCTCGCCTCGGAAGCTCGCGCCGAAGTGCTCAAGTCCGCCGAGCTGACCGAGTTCGCCTGTTCGCTGCCGCAGATCGTCACCGGCGAAGTGCTCGAGGTGAGCCGCGGCGTCGAATGCCGCGTCGAGCGATATCCCGTCGGCATCGTCGCGTCGATCACGCCGTTCAACTTCCCGAACATGGTGCCGAACTGGTCGATCCCCAACGCGATCGCCCTGGGCAATTGCATGATCCTCAAGCCGTCGGAGCTCGTGCCGCTGAGCGCGCGACGGATCGTCGAGCTGCTGCAGGAGGCCGGACTGCCGGCCGGTGTGCTCCAGGTCGTGCACGGGGGCCGGGAGGCGGTCGAGGCGATCTGCGACCATCCCGCGATCGCCGCCGTGAGCTTCGTCGGATCCACCACGGTGGCGCGGATCGTCTATCGGCGCGCGACGTCGAACCTCAAGCGATGCCTCGCGCTCGGCGGCGCGAAGAATCATCTCATCGTCATGCCTGACGCCGACCGGGAGATGGCGGCGTCCAACATCGTGGCGTCGATGTCCGGCTGTGCGGGGCAGCGTTGCATGGCGGCGTCGGTGATGGTGGCGGTGTCGGCGACCGATCACATCATCGCGCGGATGGCGGAGCATGCCCGGGCCATGGTGCCCGGCGTCGACGTGGGGCCGGTGATCTCTGCAGCGGCGCGAGAGCGCATCATCAGTTACATCGACGAGGCCGAAGCCGCGGGCGCTACCGTGGTGGTGGACGGGCGGCACGCGAAAGTCCGCGGCAGGGAGGACGGCTACTACCTCGGCCCGACGATCCTCGATCACGTGACGCCGGACATGCGCATCGCCAAGGAAGAAGTGTTCGGGCCGGTGCTGGTGATCGTGCGCGCGAAGGACGTGGACGAAGCGCTGAGGATCGAGAATGCCTCGCCCTACGGAAACGCCGCGTCGGTGTTCACGGAGAGCGGCGGCGTGGCCCGCTACGTCATGGAGAAGGCGAGCGCCGGCATGGTCGGCGTGAACGTCGGCGTGCCCGTGCCGCGCGAGCCCTTCTCGTTCGGCGGCTGGAACGACTCCAAGTTCGGCGTCGGTGACATCACCGGAAAAGGTTCCATCGAGCTGTGGACGCAAGCGAAGAAGATGACGACGAAGTGGAACAAGGAAGCCGGGACCAACTGGATGAGCTGAGGAGGCTCCGCCATGCCCAACCGTTCTGTCACGTTCACAGGCATCGCCTTCGAGAACCCCTTCCTGCTGTCGTCGGCGCCGCCGACGGAGTCGGAGAACAACATCATGCGTGCCTTCGACGCCGGCTGGGGGGGCGTCGTGACGAAGACGATCGGCCTGCATCCCGTCGTCAACGTGGTCGGTGCGAAGGCCAAGTTCATGCGCACTGGCGCGGAGGACGCGCAGGTGTCGATGAAGAAGCGACCCGGGGCGGCGCTGCATTCGTCGTGGAACTGGGAGCTCATCTCCGACAAGGCGATCGACTGGTGGGTGCCGCGCATCCGCCGCATCAAGGAGGCGCATCCCACCAAGGTGCTCATCGCGTCGATCATGGCCGGCTCCGGCAACGACAAGGAGCTGCGCAACTGGCAGATGCTGACCCAGGCCTGCCAGGACGCGGGCGCCGACGGCATCGAGTGCAACTTCTCCTGCCCACACATGGACCGAAAGGACATGGGCTCCAACATCGGCAAGGATGAGGGGCTCTGCTCCGTGGTGACGGAAGCGGTGAAGGAAGTCGCGACGATCCCCGTGTGGACCAAGCTCACGCCGGCCACGCGAGACATCGTGGTGGAAGCCGCTGCCTGCTTCCGCGGCGGCGCCGATGCGATGGTCTCGTCGAACACCTTCCCGTCGCTCCCGCTGATCGATCCGGAGTCGCTGGAGTTCGAGATCAACGTGGACGGCCTGGTGTCGAGCGGCGGCCTCGGCGGACCGGCAATCCTGCCGATGGCGCTGGCCAACATGGCGAAGATGACGCAGGCATTTCCCGATCGCGCCTTCTCCGGCATCGGCGGCGTGAGCGACTTCCCGCAGGCGCTGTCGTACTTCCTGCTCGGCGCGGGCACCGTGCAGGTCTGCACGGCCGCGATGCTCGACCAGGCGATCGGACCGAACGTGATCAAGCGCCTCAACGCCGGGCTCGACGCATTCCTCGACCGGCACGCCGCGGACGGATGGAAGAGCGTGGAGGATTTCCGCGGGATCCGTCGCGATCGCGTGGTGCTCCAGTCGCAGATCCGTCGGCCGGAGGGCGATTTGTACCAGGGCGGTTACGAGCCTGTCGAAGGCTACGCGGCTCCGGACGAGCGGCCGGTGACCGTCTGATGACGACCGTCGCCCAACCCACGAGCGGCGCGGCGCGGCTGACGCTGCCCCCGGTGAACCACATCCCGCGCCCGTACCTCGGCCCATCGCGCGAAGAGCTGATCGCGATACGCAAGCAGTTCACGAACCCGGCGATCTTCCATCTCTACCGTGAGCCCCTGCTCATCGTCGAGGGCTACATGCAGTACCTGTACGACGAGACCGGGCGTCGCTATCTCGATCTGTTCGCCGGCATCGTCACCGTGTCCGTCGGGCATTGCCATCCCAAGGTCGTCGAGCGCGTCACCACGCAAGTGGAAACGCTGATGCACTCCACGACGATCTATCTGCACCCGAACTTCCCGCTGCTCGCGAAGAAGCTCGCGTCCAAGATGCCCCCCGGCCTGGACGTGACCTACTTCGTGAACTCGGGCAGCGAGGCGAACGATCTGGCCGTGACGATGGCGCGCCTGTACACCGGCCACACCGATATCATCGCGCTGCGGAACGGCTATCACGGCGGCAGCCCGAGCGCGATGGGGCTGACGTCGCACAACACCTGGAAGTACCCGGTGGGCGGCGACGGTCACGTGCATCACGTCGTCAATCCGGATCCCTACCGCAACCCGTTCGCCGGCACGCCCGAGGAGATCGCCACGCAGTCGGTGGCGGACATCCGCGAGATCATCCGGTATTCCACGCCAGGCAAGATCGCGGCGTTTCTCGCCGAGCCGATCCAGGGCGTGGGCGGCGCCACGCATGGGGCACCCAACTATCTCAAGGAGGCGTACGCCGTCGTGCGCGAGTACGGCGGTCTGTGCATCGCCGACGAGGTGCAGACGGGGTTCGGACGAACGGGCGACCACTATTGGGGCTTCCAGAACTTCGATGTCGTCCCCGATTTCGTCACGATGGCCAAGGGGATCGGCAACGGCGCACCGCTGGCGGCCGTCACGACGCGGATGGAGGTGGCGAAGACCCTCGCCCAGCGCATCCACTTCAATACCTACGGTGGCAACCCTGTCTCGATGGCGGCGGGACTCGCTGTGCTCGACGTGATCGACCAGGACGGTCTCCAGGAGAATTCGCGAGTCCTCGGCGCCCGCCTCAAGAGCGGATTGCAGAGGCTACAGCGCACGCACCAGCTGATCGGAGACGTCCGCGGGATGGGACTGATGCTCGGCGTCGAGCTGGTGAAGGATCGCGGCCGCAAGACGCCGGCGAAGGAGGAGACGCTGGACGTGCTCGAGGCGGCCCGCGAGATGGGCGTCCTGATCGGCAAGGGCGGTCTGGACGGCAACGTGCTCCGTATCAAGCCGCCGATGTGCATCACCGCCGCCGACGTGGATTTCGCGCTCGAGGTACTCGATCAGGCGCTGGTTCGGGCGGCGAGGTGAGCGTGCGCGTTGGCGCGTGATTTATGCGCCGCGACCCCAAAGAGTTTCGTGCTTTCTTGTCGAGGTGCAGGCATTGGCGCGCTGGAGCCCCTGAGGTTTTATCCGTTGACTCCGATTTCTTCCGTCTGATCGTCGTTCCACCCCAGGGTCAGGGTGGCCGAACGGTGCCCTCGGCGCCGTCCAACGCGCGCCACTTTCCATACCTATTTGATCGGCCATGCGATTTGATCGAGTGGTAAAGGGCGGCAACGTCGTCACTCCCGGCGGCGCCTTCACCGGCGACGTCGGCATCGTCGGCGAGAAGATCGCCGCGCTTGGCGTTGACCTCGACACGAAGGGCGCCGACGTCGTCGACGCGAAGGGGCATCACGTGATCCCCGGAGTGCTCGATGTGCACGTGCATCTCGAGCTCCCCTTCTGCGGTACGGTGTCCGCCGACGACTACCGGACAGGCACCCGCGCCGGTGCCCGCGGCGGCGTGACGACCGTCATCGACTTCGCGATTCCATCTGCTACCGGGACGCTTTCCGACGCTGCGGACACATGGATGAAGAAGGCAGAGGGAAAGTCGCTCATCGACTACACCTTCCACATCTGCATCACTCGGTGGAACGATCACAAGGACCAGATCGCGGGCATGGTGAAGAAAGGCTTCACCACCTTCAAGGAGTTCATGATCTACGAGTCGGAGGGGTGGCAGTCCGACGACCGCGCCCTCTTCGGCACCCTGGAGAAGATGCGCGAGCTCGGCGCGATGCTGCTCGTGCACGCGGAGTCTTCGCGCGTGCTCGACGAGCTGATCGCGCGCCACCACACTCCCGCGCTGATGAAGCAGCATGGCGCGGTGCTTCACGCCATCACGCGCCCCAACTTCGTCGAGGCGGAGGCCATTCAGCGCGTCGTGCAGTGGAGCGAGGCAACCGGTGGGCAGTTGTACATCGTGCACATGTCCACGGCCGAGGGGACTGATATCGTGGCAGGTGCACAGTCCCGCGGAGTGCCGGTGATCGCCGAGACGTGCGTGCAGTATCTGGTGCTCGACGACTCGGTGTTCGCGCAGGAGGATGGACATCTCTTCGCCTGCTGCCCACAGCTCAAGAAGCCGGCCGATTCCGACCGACTGTGGAAGGGACTCAAGCACGGCGAGGTCTCGGTGATCTCGACCGACACCTGTACCTTCACGCGCGAGCAGAAGGCGATGTGGGAGGGCGACTGGACCAAGATCCCGATGGGGATGCCGGGCCTCGAGACGCTGATGCCGCTCACCTACACGAAGGGCGTGCTCGAGGGACGGCTTTCTCTCGAGGAGATGTGCCGGAAGCTGAGCACCAACCCGGCGGCGATCATGGGACTCGCCCCCCGCAAGGGCGCCATCCAGATCGGCGCCGACGCCGATCTCGCCGTCATCCATCCGACCCGCACGCACACGGTCGATCCGGACACGATGGAGACGAACGCCGACTGGTCGCCCTACGAAGGTTGGGATCTCGCCGGCTTCTCGCGCACCACGTTGTCGCGCGGCGAGGTGATCGTGGACGACTACAAGGTCGTCGGCAAGGAGGGGCGAGGGCAGTGGTTGCCGCGCACGACAGCCGGACTCCACGGCGGAGCGGTCCGGTGACCGCGGGCGCGACACGCGCTCCGGCGTCGTACACGCCACCATCCGAGTTCGTCACGACGACCGAGGACCTCTCCGGCAGCCCACTCTGGAATCCGGACCTCGCGCCCACGTCCGTGGAGCGCCGCACCTGGTCCACCTACAACATCGCCGCCCTCTGGATCGGGATGAGCGTCGTGATCACGACGTACACCCTGGCCTCGGGGATGATGACGCAGGGGATGACGTGGTGGCAGGCGATGGTCACCATCCTGCTGGGCAACACCATCGTGCTCGTCCCGATGATCCTGAACGCGCACGCCGGCACGAAGTACGGAATCTCCTTTCCGGTGCTCTGCCGCGCCGCATTCGGCGTCCGCGGCGCGAACGTGCCAGCGGTGCTTCGCGCGATCGTGGCATGCGGATGGTTCGGAATCCAGACGTGGATTGCCGCGTTGGCGCTCAACACGCTGTTCACCGCCGCGTGGCCGGGATGGACGAGCGTGCCCGGCGGGATCGCCATCGCCTTCGCCCTCTTCTGGCTCCTTCAGGTGGCGATCATCTACCGCGGTATCGAGGGCATCAAGCATCTCGGCAGCGCGGCTGCCCCGGTCCTCATCACTGGCAGCACGATTCTGCTGATCTGGGGCATCCGCCACGGCGGCGGCCTCGCCAACATTCTTTCCGAATCGACGCGCCTCCAGGGCAACGGCGCGTTCTGGAAGATCTTTCCCCCCGCGCTTACGGCGAGCGTCGGCTACTGGGCGACGTTGAGCCTCAACATCCCCGACTTCACCCGCTACGCGCGTAGCCAGCGGTCCCAGGCCCTCGGTCAGGCGCTCGGGCTTCCCACGACGATGACCGCCTTCGCCTTCATCGGCGTGGCCGTGACGAGCGCGACGATCGTGATCTTCGGCAAGGCGGAGTGGGATCCGGTCGTGCTCGTGACCCGGATCGGCGGCACAGCCGTGATCATCTTCGCGGCGCTTGTCGTGCTGGCTGCACAGTTGCACACCAACATGGCGGCCAACGTCGTATCGCCGTCGAACGACTTCTCCAACCTCAACCCCCGCCGCATCAGCTACGTGACCGGCGGACTGATCACGGCCCTGGTCGGCATCCTGATGATGCCCTGGAAGCTCTACTCCGACGCCGGGGCCTACATCTTCACCTGGCTCGTCGGCTACTCGAGCCTGATGGGCGCGCTCGGCGGCATCCTGATTGCCGACTACTGGGTGCTGCGCAAGCAGCGGCTCTCCCTCCCCGATCTGTTCCATGAACATGGTGCGTACTCCTATCGCCGCGGCTTCAACCCTGCGGCGATGATCGCTCTCGTGCTCGCGGTGCTGCCGGTCGTGCCGGGCTTCATCCACGCGGCGACCACCCCCGGCGGCAACGTCGCCAATCCGACGTTCCTCGATCATCTCTACCAGTACGCGTGGTTCGTGACGTTCGGGCTGAGCTTCGTGATCTACCTTCCGTTGATGCGGGGACGACGAGTGGTTGAGTCATGAGTTTCGTACTGCTCCAACATCGAGCGGATCGCTCCGTGTGCATCCATGAAGCCCGCATGGCCCTCCAGGCGGCCTGCGGTGAGGAGGCATCGTTCCTCTACTCACCGAGTTCCCATGAAGGGCTGGCGTCCTTCTTTTTCCTGCAGGGCTGACTTTGGTGCACCAGGCGGCGCACTGTCGGCGGCCGAGCAACATCAAACGAAGAAATCGTCCCGCCGACAGCGTGTGCGACTAAAGGATGGATGCCCGCGCGGTCGCGATGCCCGGCGGGCCATTGGGAGGATTGCCGGCGCACGGAGCGATCCGCTCGATGGTGGAGCAGTGCCACGCTCTTGTCTGTTGGCGCCTTATTGATCACGGAGACACTGCATGCCCCAGATCGTGAAATGCGGATTGATCCAGGCCTCCCACGCCGGCAGCACCAAGGAGAAGATCGAGAAGATCCGTGAGGCCAACATCGAGAAGCACCTCAAGCTGATCGACAAGGCCGGCAAGGAGGGGGTGCAGATCCTGTGCATGCAGGAGATCTTCACCGGGCCCTATTTCTGCGCGGAGCAGAACCCGCGCTGGTACGAGGCGGTGGAACGCATCCCGGACGGGCCCACGACGCGGCTGATGCAGGAGCGCGCGAAGAAGCACCGCATGGTGATCATCGCGCCGCTCTACGAGGAGGAGGCGCCGGGCGTCTACTACAACACGGCCGCCGTGATCGACGCCGACGGGACTTACCTCGGCAAGTACCGGAAGAACCACATTCCGCAGGTCGCGCCCGGCTTCTGGGAGAAGTACTACTTCAAGCCGGGCAATCTTGGCTATCCGGTCTTCCAGACGACATACGCAAAGGTCGGCGTGTACATCTGCTACGACCGCCATTTCCCCGAAGGCGCGCGCGAGCTCGGCCTCAACGGCGCGGAGATCGTCTTCAATCCCTCGGCCACGGTGGCGGGGCTGTCCGAGTATTTGTGGAAGCTCGAGCAGCCGGCCCACGCCGTGGCCAATGCCTATTTCGTCGGGGCGATCAACCGGGTAGGAACGGAGGCGCCGTGGAACATCGGCGAGTTCTATGGGCAGTCGTATTTCTGTGATCCCAGAGGGAAGATGCTGGCGGTCGGATCGCGCGACAAGGACGAGCTGATCGTGGCGGATCTGGACCTCGACGTGATTCGCGAGGTGCGCAACGTCTGGCAGTTCTATCGCGATCGGAGGCCGGAAACGTACGGAGGGCTGTGCAGGCTGTAGGCAGGGCCGAGCGCGGGTTCATGAGCGCCGCCATCGCCGAAGCCGAGCAGGGGTTGCGCGAAGGCGGCATCCCCATCGGCTCGGTCATCGTGCACGAGGGTGAGATCCTGGGCCGCGGTCACAACCGTCGTGTGCAGAAGAGCAGCGTGGTCCTGCATGGCGAGATGGACGCGCTGGAGAACGCCGGTCGCCAGGCGGCCACCGTCTACCGCGAATGCACGCTGTACACGACGCTGTCGCCGTGCGCCATGTGCACGGGTGCAATTCTGCTGTACGGCATTCCTGCCGTCGTCGTCGGTGAGAACGAGACCTTCCAGGGGGAGGAGGAGCTCCTTCGGTCTCGCGGCGTGACGGTCAGCGTCCTCCAGGATGACGAGTGCATCACGCTCATGCGCGAGTTCATTGACCGGCATCCCGAGCTGTGGTGTGAGGACATCGGAGCGTGAAGCTCGAGCCGATTACCTCGAAGCACGACATCCACCTCGACGACTCCCACGCCAGCGTCAAGGGAAAGGAGAAGGACGACGCCGAGCTCGAGGACGAGTGCGGGGTCCAGACGGCACGGATCTCGGAGCTCCAGCGCGTCCTCTACGCCGACGCACGCTACGCCCTGCTCGTCGTCCTGCAGGGGCGCGACGCCTCCGGCAAGGACGGCACCATCCGGAGTGTGTTCACAGCCGTGAACCCGCAGGGATGCGCGGTGACGAGCTTCGGCGCTCCCACGGAGCTCGAGCAGCGGCACGACTTCCTCTGGCGCGTTCACCAGCAGGTGCCCGCCCGTCGGATGATCGGTATCTTCAACCGGTCGCACTACGAGGACGTCCTGGTGCCGCGGGTGCACAAGACCGTGCCGAAGAAGGTGTGGTCCGCGCGGTACGATCAGATCAACGACTTCGAGCGGATGCTGGACGCGAATGGCGTCGTGCAGCTCAAGTTCATGCTGCACATCTCGCGCGACGAGCAGAAGCGACGGCTGATCGAGCGGCTCACCGATCCGTCCAAGAACTGGAAGTTCCGCGAAGGGGATCTCGAGGACCGCGAGCGCTGGGACGAGTTCACGAAGGCCTATCGCGGCATTCTTTCCCACACGAGCACGACATGGGCGCCGTGGTATCTCGTGCCGGCCGACGACAAGAAGGTTCGCAATCTCCTCATCGCGCGCACGATCGCGGATACGCTGGAGTCGCTCGACCTGCGATACCCCAAGGCCGACAAGTCGATCGTCGGCGTCACCGTCGAGTGACGGGGTCCAGGCCGTGGATTCACCGCTGGCGGGTTGCCCCGCCTGGGTCCTTCGCATATCTATAGAGGGCACGATACAACCGTCTCCCGTGGCGATTTCCAGCAAATTGCGGCCACGTTAATCCCCTGCTAAAGCGCGAGCCCGCACGCCGATCGCGTTTGGGCTCTTTTTACGTCCGGTCCTCAGGCAATGTCCGCTACGCATCCGTCGTCCTCCGCTCCTGGATCTCACCCGTACCTGCGCGCCGTGGCCGAGCGCGTGCTCGTGTACGATGGCGCGATGGGCACGAACATCCAGCGACACAATCCCACGCCGGAGGACTTCGGCGGAAAGGCCCTGGAGGGGTGCAACGACAACCTCGTGCTTACTCGGCCGGACATCATCCAGTCGATCCACGAGTCGTTCCTGGCTGTGGGCTGTGATGTGGTGGAGACGTGCACGTTCCAGAGCACCCCCCACCGGCTCAAGGAGTGGGGTCTCTACGAGAAGGCGCGCGAGCTGAACGTGCAGGCGGCGAAGCTCGCCCGAGCCGCCTGTGACAAGTACGCGACGCCGGACCGGCCGCGCTTCGTGGCTGGCTCGATCGGTCCTACGGGCATGCTGCCGTCGAGCAGTGATCCGGCACTGTCCAACATCACCTTCGAGGCGCTCGCCGAGACCTACTACCTCCAGGCGAAGTATCTGGTGGAAGGCGGGGTCGACGTGCTGCTCGTCGAGACGGCCCAGGACATCCTCGAGGTGAAGGCCGCCCTCACGGGTTTCGAGCGGCTGTTCGCCGAGCTCGGTCGCCGCGTCCCGGTGCAGACGCAGGTTACCCTCGACGTGAGCGGCCGGATGCTGCTCGGCACGGACATCGCCAGCGCCCTGACCACCCTCCAGGCGATGCGCGTCGACGTGCTGGGATTGAACTGCTCCACGGGGCCCGAGCACATGCGCGAGCCGGTGCGCTTCCTCACCGAGCACGCGTCGCTCCCGATCTCCGTAATACCCAACGCCGGCCTGCCCCTGAATACGGGTACTGGCGAAGCGATCTATCCGCTCGAGCCGCTGCCGATGGCGGGCATGCTCAAGGATTTCGTCCAGGACTTCGGGGTTCGCATCGTCGGCGGCTGTTGCGGCACGACGCCGGAGCACCTCGCCGCCATCGTGAGCGCCGTGCGCAGCGCCACGCCGGCGGTGCTCCCCGCGCACTCGCGTGAGGCGCTCGTGTCGTCGGCCATGCGCGCCACCACCCTCCGGCAGGAGCCCGCGCCGCTGCTCGTCGGCGAGCGCGTGAACGCGCAGGGCTCGCGGAAGGTGAAGCGCCTCCTGCTCGCCGACGACTACGAGGGGATCCTCGAGGTCGCTCGCGACCAGCAGGATTCGGGCGCCCACGTGCTCGACATCTGCGTCGCCGTCACCGAGCGTGGCGACGAGGCGGAGCAGATGGCCAAGCTCGTCAAGCTGCTCTCGATGAGCGTCGAGCTGCCGCTCATGATCGACAGCACCGAGGCCCCGGTGATCGAGGCCGCGCTGGAGCATGTTCCTGGGCGCGCGATCATCAACTCCATCAACATGGAGAACGGCCGCAAGCGCATCGACTCCGTCGTGCCGATCGCCAAGAAGCACGGTGCCGCCC
>JALYXJ010000120.1 GCA_030947165.1 Gemmatimonadota bacterium | reverse complement strand
TCGGTGAAGATGAAGCCGACGCCGATCACGAGATCCATCCCCTCGGCGGCGAGGAGCCGGAGGCCCGCCTCGCGGTCCGAGCCTTCGCCCGGCTCGATGAAGCGGATGCGGGCGCCGATCTCCTTGGCGGCGCGCTCGGCGCCGAGGTAGGCGCCGTCGTTGAACGACTTGTCGCCGCGTCCACCCATGTCGAACACCACGCCGACGTCGACGGCGTCGCCCGTGGGAGGGGTGGCGGCGCCGGAGGGGTGCACGAAGAGAAGGGCCACGTGGACCGCGAGGAGCACGGCCACGAAGATGAACAGCTTCCGCATGCGCGGAAAAGTCGTGTGCGGAGCTGGGTGAGGCAAGGCGCTCACCGCTGGTGCGCGCGGAGCCGCGACCGCTATGCCTGCGGCTGCAGCTCGATGGCCCTCGGCAACACGAGCGTGAACGTGCTTCCTCGTCCCAGCGCGCTTGCGACCCCGAGATCGCCATGCATCGCGTGGGCGAGATCGCGGCTGATCGCCAGTCCCAGTCCGATGCCGCTGTCGCGGCTCGCGAAGCCCTCCCTCACCTGGACGAACGGGTCGAAGATGGTTGCCAGCTTTTCGTCCGGAATGCCGATACCGGTGTCGGCGACGTGAATGTGGACCGACGTGTCCGTCGCCTTGCAGTCGATGGTAATCTGTCCGCCCGAAGGAGTGAACTTGATGGCATTCGAGAGGAGGTTGATGAGAATCTGCTGAAGTTTTTCGATGTCCGCGCGCGCCACGATGCCGGAGTCGCCATCGGGCAGCGTGCAGAGGAGCCCTTTCTCGATGATGAGTGCATCCACAAGGGCGACGGCCGAGGCTAGGGCGTCGTCCACGGGCACGTCGACGATGTTGTACGACAGGCGGCCGCTGCCGAGGCGGACGAAGTTCAACAGGTCGGTGATGAGGCCGACCAGATGGCGCTGATTGCTCTTGACCCGTTCCAGATCGACTCTCTGGGCGGGGCTCACCGGTCCTCGCAGGCCCAGCAGTATGAGGTCCACGTACCCGCCGATGGCGTTCAATGGCGTCCGCAGCTCGTGGCTCACCGTGCCGAGGAAGGTGGTCTTCGCTCGACTCGCCGACTCGGCGATGGATTTCAGCGTGAGCGCCTGACCGTGCAGCTTCGCGCTGTCGAGCGCGATGGCACTGCGGACCGCGAGCTCCTGCGCCAGGGCCACGTCGTCGCTGGTAAAATCGTTGTCGTGCCCCTCGCCCTCGCTCACGAAGGTCACCGCACCGACCACCGTGTCGCGAATGACGAGCGGGACCGTCAGCAGGGCTCCCATCCCGATCGCGCGAAGGAAGCGAAGTGTGTCCGGACCGTGACCGCCGGCCACGAGCGCGGCGTCCATCTGGTCGGCCGCGATCACCACCGGCTCACGACTCTGCACGACGGCGGGCAACCCAAAGGGGTCGCCTGCCTCCGGGGACCAGCGCCCTTCCAGATCTCTCAGAAGCACTTGCTTCGCCGGGTCCGGATGCACGATTTGCAGCCGGTGCATCGCCCCGTTGCCGTCGAACACGTCCACGATGCACCAGGCGGCCAGCGAAGGAAGGGCGAGGCCGGCCACAGCGTCCTGCGTCGCCTGCTCGTCGAGCGACTCGGTGAGCCGGCGGCCCTCGGCGGCGAGAAACGTCGCCCGCCGGCTGGATCGCTCGGCCTTGTCGGTCGCGTCGCGCTCCCGCAGTGCGCTCAGGAGCATTCGCTCGGCGACCTCTCGCTGCAGGGCAAGCGTCAGATCCGCCTGCGACGACTCCCACATCTCGATCACGAGTCGCTCCGGCCGGTCGCGGGCGTTCAGTTGCGGCCACACCGTGCAACGCCAGTTCGCCGTGATCTCACCGAGACCCGCGATCGAGGTGTCGCGCGCGATGTTCGTGGTGCGGAACACCCGATCGAGCACGGCGCGAAGGCCGCTCGCATTCGGGCCACGCACAACGTCAGCAATGGGGCGGCCGACGTCGCTCGCGCTCACGCCCGTCAGTCGGCGGAACGCGAGGTTCGCGAACACGAGCGTGTGCTCCTCGCCGCTGGTGAGGGCAAATGCCGGAGGGCCGTCCTCCATGTACTGCTCGAACGAGCCGATCGCCTTCGGATCGGTGCCGTCGCCCGACGATTCCGTCATCTCGATCCGCTCCTTCCCCGGACGCTAGCCACCGACCTGCGCCACCGCTCGGTAGGTGGTCCCGCCCTTCTTGACGGGAGCGGCGTATCCCAACGTCTCCAGCCGATCCAGCGCCGCCGTCACGGCATTCGCCGGAATGCCGAGCCGCGCCACCATCACCTCGCGCGACGCGCCACCGAGGCGCGCCAACAGGTCCAGCAGCGCCGCTTCCTGGTCCGTGAGCCCGCTGTAGGTCGGGCGGGCGAGGTCCGGGCGAAGGTCGGGGACCCCGGTGACGATGCCGTGATAGTTCTTGAGCGGCTCACCGACGACCGCACCGTTCGCGGATATCTCGAACGTCCGGAACTCGTGACTGTGTTGGCTGCCGCGCATCTTGACCACCGCGAGCACCCGCCGCAGCTCGCCGGCGATCTCCACGAAGCGCTGCACGATGATGTCATCCGTGATGAACGAGACCTTCTCGGTCGTGAAGCCCATGTCGGTGTGGGCGCCAGTGGTCTCGACCGTCATGAACACGGTCACGCCGGTGGCCGTCAACGCGCCGACCAGACGATAGAGCGACTCGCGGAAGTCCTCGCGGAACGCCGGGGCCAGGGCGACCTCGAACCCCGACAGCGAATCGATCACCACCCGCTGCGCGCCGATCTCCTCCACACCCTCGAGAATCGCCGCAAGCGTCTCGTCCACCGACAGATCGAGCGGGCGGAGATAGATGATCTTGAGCCGGCCTTCCTGGATCATCTCGTCGATATCGTCATTTCTCGCCTTGGCGCGAGCGCGATACTCCTCCGGATACTCTTCGAAGACGACGATGATGCCGGGCTCGTGATTTCGCAGCCCTTCCGCCACGAACTGCGTCGCGAAGGTCGTCTTCCCGCTGCCCGCCGGACCGGCGAGGATCAGGGCATCGCCGGACGGGATGCCGCCCCCCATGATTTCGTCGAGCCCCGGCACCCCCGTGTGCAACCGCCGGAACGACTGCTCGCGCCGCTCGAACTGCTGCTGCGGGATGCGGGGAAAGATCTGGACCCCGTCGTCGGTCATCCGGAACGTGTGCAGTCCGGGCATCGGCGCGCGGCCACGCGTCTTGATCACCTGCAACTTGCGCACGACGGAATTGCGATCAGTGACCTGGGTGAGCCAGAACACGCCGTCGGCCACCGTGAACACGGGATTGCGCTGTTCCTGCTCGGCGTACTCGCCGAGGAGAAACGAGGTCACCTCCCACGAGGTGAGGTGGAGGGAAAGCCGCTGCACGAAGTGGTCGAGCGTCATCGTGTCCACCGCCTCTTGATCCGGCCGACGCACGCTGATCGTGCGGAACGAGTCGACCACGATGATGCCTGGCTTGGCACGCTCCACCTCCGTGACGATGCGGTCGAGGACGATCCGCAGATCCTGCTCGAGCACCTCCTCGCTCAGGTTGAGGTACTGCACGGCGGAGCCGACGAGCTTGCGGTCGAAGAAGCTGTACTCCTGTTGATAGCGCAGCATCTTGAGCGTCGGCTCACCCAACACCGTGAAGTACAGGGCGGGCCGTGCGACCGTCGCATTCGCGAAGACGATCTGTTGCGCGAGAGTCGTCTTGCCGGAGCCGGGGCTTCCGGCGATGAGGTTGAAGGAAAATTCCGGCAACCCTCCGCCGAGCACGGCGTCGAGCCCGGGCACTCCGCTCACAATGCCGCGGATCAGCGCGGGCCCGCTGGTTCTGTCGCTCTTGCTCACGGCTGCGTACTCCGCTGGTCGAGGTCCTGTCTGCGGCCGAGATCATCACGACTGCAGTTCTCCATGCTTCTCTCCACGAGCGTCGTCACGAGGTCCTCGCCGATCAACCGGGTGCAGAGCGCGAGGGTCGTCTCGAGCAGCGTCTCGAGCGCCCGCGCGGTTGCTGGAGCGCCGTATCGTTCAACGCTTTCGGCGGCGCCGGTCACGCTCGGCTCCGGTGCGAACTGATAGCGGATCTGTCCCAGCGCGGGGTGCGACGGGCGCGTCTCGGCCAGGGCACGGGAGATGAGGGCGTCGTAGCCGCGGACACCGACCCACCGGGAGAACTCCACGGACATGCAATCACACGCGTCGACCACAGTGCCAACGTCGGAGTCGGAATCGTCGCCACGCGCGCTCTGCCGCTTGAGAAGCCGGCGCGCTAGCTCTCCCTCGATGGATGATTCTCGCGGCATTAGGTGTGGGTGTCTCTGCCTCTGCTTCAGTGCGCCGCAATCACGTCCGAGCGATCGAGCGACCGTCATTGCCATCCAGCATGGAACGAAGCATTCACCACAAGCTTCTTCGAGGCAAGAAATCTAACTAGAGGAGGACACGGCCGCGTGCGCGGCGATCGATTAGCTTTTCCCCATGCCCGACCGCATACACACACGTTTCCTCGTCGTCGGCAGCGGCGTGGCCGGCCTGCACACCGCCTGGCGCGCTTCGCAGCACGGTGATGTGCTGTTGCTCACCAAACGCTCGCTGTTCGACAGCGCGACCGCGTACGCGCAGGGCGGCATCGCGGCGGCGCTCGGCGCCGGCGACTCGCCCATACTGCATCGGCAGGACACCCTGGCGGCGGGCGCGGCGCTGTGTGATGCCGCCGCCGTGCAGGTGCTCGTGGAGGAGGGGCCGGCGCGCGTGCGCGAGCTGCAGACCGCCGGTGCCGAGTTCGACCTCGATCCGGCGGGCGAGCTGCTGCTGGGCCGCGAGGCGGCACACTCCAAGAACCGGATCGTGCACGCGCACGGCGACCAGACGGGTGCGGAGGTGGCGCGCACGCTCATCGCGCGCGTGCGGGCGAGCCGGCGGATCAGGGTGATGGAGCGCACCCGCGTGCTGGACCTCATCGTCTCGCGTGGGGCATGCGTCGGCGTGCGGGCGAGCGTGGCGGGCAAGCCGGTGGAGATCATCGCCGACGCGACCGTGCTGGCGACGGGCGGGTGCGGACAGGTGTATCGCTACACCACGAATCCTGTCGTCGCCACGGGAGACGGCGTCGCGATCGCCCTCCGCGCCGGCGTCACGCTCGCCGACATGGAGTTCGTGCAGTTCCATCCCACCGCGCTGGACACGCCGGAAAATCCGCTCGCGCTGATCTCGGAAGCCGTGCGGGGCGAGGGCGCAGTGCTGGTGAACGAGCGCGGCGAGCGGTTCATGCTCAAGGTGCACCCGTCCGCCGAGCTCGCGCCGCGCGACGTCGTGGCGCGCGCGATCTTCCGCGAGCAGAAGCGGAGCCGCGTATATCTCGACGCGCGCAAGCTGGGCCGCGGGTTCGCGAAGCGATTCCCCGGGATCCTCGCGCTCTGCGCGGCCCGCGGCATCGATCCGCGCAACGATCTCATTCCCGTGACGCCGGCGGCGCACTACATGATGGGGGGCGTGGTGACCGACCTGAAGGGTCACTCGAGCCTCACGCGTCTGTACGCGGTCGGGGAGGTCGCTCGCACGGGGGTGCACGGCGCGAACCGGCTCGCGTCGAACTCCCTGCTGGAGGGGCTCGTGTTCGCCGAACGGGTCGCGCGCGACCTGGCGTCGGCGCCGCTGTTGGGAGCGCTGCCCGCGCCGAAGCGGTGGGAAGTGCCCCCGTTCTCCGATCGCGGCGCCGCTCAGGTGGCGGCCGATCGCGTGCGCGAGGTGATGTGGCAGCACGCCGGCATCTCGCGCACCGCGAAGGGGCTTCGGACCGCCAGCGCCGAGCTCACCGAGATCGAGGAGCGGCTACCCATTGGCGCAACGGAGGAGCTGAATCTGGTGCAGACGGCGCGGCTGATCGTCGAGGCGGCGCTCCGGCGAAAGGAATCGCGCGGCGGGCACTACCGCAGCGACTTTCCGCGGGCCCAGAGCAAGTGGCGCGGTCGGCACATCGAGCTGTGACCGACCTTGACGGGCCGGACGAAAAGGCATAGCCTCCTCTCATGCTCCTGCGCTTCCATCTCGTGCCCGCGAACAATCGAAATCGTCTTTCCTCCCGGAGAGTCGGCTAGCTCGCGCGCGCAGCGGCAGAACTGCGACGCCTCGCCCGCCGACTCCGGTCCGGCGGGCGTTTTTCTTTTCTCTTGGGGTGTAGGTCAATTGGCAGACCGCCCGGCTGTTACCCGGGAAGTTGCAGGTTCGAGTCCTGCCGCCCCAGTTTTGTCAGTGTCGTTCGTGATCGTCCCCTTTCGTCCCGAGCACGCGCGCGCGTGGTATGCGCTGAACCGAGCGTGGCTCGACGAGCACCTGCTCTACGAGCCGGCCGACGAGCGACAGCTCGTTGATCCCGTGAGCACGATCCTCGACGCGGGCGGCGCGATCTTCATCGCGCTTCGTGACCGCGAGG
>JALYXJ010000082.1 GCA_030947165.1 Gemmatimonadota bacterium | reverse complement strand
CTGGTGATCCGGCTGGCGTTGCAATTCATCGTGAACGGCGTGCCCCGGGCCTCATCGATGTTTCCAGCGGTCATCGTCGCGCTGATCCTCTCTGATATCGTCAATACCGTCAGCCTGGTGGTCGCGCTGAATACATCTCCGCGTGCAGAGCGGCGCGCGTTCCGTCTCGCGGCGTGGGTATGGGAGAGCAGGTTCGCCGCAGGGTTCTTCCGTCTCGCCGCGGTCGGGCAGCGGCGGCCCAAGGCGCGTCCCTCCGCCACGAGCCATGACGTCAGGGAAATGCGACTGGCGGATCTCATGCCGGCAACGGTGGTGTCTCGGTTTCCCGAGCTGCCGGCACTGCTGCGCCAACTCGAAGAGTCACAGTCGAAAATGCGCGTGCGAGAATTCGAGATCGCGCGCGCGCTCGCCGAGGCCGGAGACGGACGCTCGGCGCCGCGGCAACCGGGCCAATCATGGGCAGGCCCCAGGGCGACTACGGTCGCCGACGCTCCACTCGGCGAGAATGCCCTCGAGCACCGCCGCAGCATGCTGCTCGCCCAGATGCGCGAATCCGCCGAGTGGACGCGAACGCGTCGTGCGACGGTCGCCGCGGCTCTGGCAAACGCGCGAATCCAGCTTTTGAGAATTGGCGGTGGATTCGGCGACCCCGATGACATGCGCGAAGAGGTTGCCACGCTGAGTGCGTTTGTCGCTCGCGAGGCTGACGTCGGGCCGACCTCCGTGTCTGGAGCCGTCCGCATCACGACATAGCGCGCTCCACCCCGCGGTCGAGTGCCACCAACGGACGACAGAGGGCGCAAGGATACCGGCGCCCTCCGTCTCCTCGTCATGGCGCGTGCGTTACGCCACGACCTTCGTCGCCGTGCCCGTGTAGAGGTCGAGCGTGAACTGCATCGTGCCCACCGTCATCGGCACGTAGCGGGTCCCGTTGAATGTGATCGTCATCGTCTTGGTCACGGTGAACGTGCGGGTCGTTCCCAACTTCGACACCGACCCCGAGCCGATCATCTGCCGCGTGACCGTCCCCGACATCGGCCACGGGTTCTGGCTACGGGGCAGGTTCACCACCACGTTCGTGAACGTCACGTTGTCGTGCATGGCGCACGTCCGCAGCGCCTCGGTGTCATGTCGATACCCGCCGTCGGCAGTCGAGAAATGTTTCGGCACGCCGGCGTCGCGTGTCCGTCGGGGTCCGACCATCTACGAGATGCGTGGGACGTCGCTGCGGCGCTCAGTGCGCTCAAGCAGGAACAGCCATCGCTCCGCCGGGCGGTGGTCAAACTGAACGAAGGCTTCTCCGGCGACGGCAACGCAGTGTTCTCATTCGACGAGGCCCCGGGCACGGTGACCTCACGCGATGGGTTGCCGATCGTCTGCCTTCGCATCTGCGCTTCGACGTCCAGCAGTGATTCGGGATCGGCGTGAGATTCTCGGCGGCTACCATGGCGGAAATAGCCGACCATCCCCTGAGCTGCTCGCAATCGCGCCCGCCGCACTTATCGCGCGAGCATGGAGCGTCAACACTCGTACACTGCGCACGCGTGCCGAAGGCGGCAGCGACTGGAGGTAAGCAGCGGTCGCAGATGACTCGCGCGTGATCTACGTCACAGGCTGTCCAACACGCCGGGCCACGCGATGTGCGACGACCGCGTCCAGCCGATCGTGGTGGGATCCGTGACGCACGATTCGTGCATACCTGGTTCGACGCTTTCAATAGTAAGACTCGCGTGAGGTCCTTCCCGTTGTCAAATGCGCTCGACGACGAATGCCCGATGGCAGGTGCGCTCGCGATTCGGCTGCGAAAGTCGAAGCGCGAGTTGACGAACATGTGGCTCGAGCGGATCGCGACGCGGGTCGCCATCGAGCCTAACCGAGTCTTCCCCACCGACGAGCTGCTCGATCACGTGCCGCTGCTCATCGATGGCATTGCCGACTATGTCGAGAATCCCGCCGCGGAGATCAGCGTCGACATGGCCGTCGTGGCCAAAGCCATGGAGCTCGGCGCGCTCCGTCACAAGCAGGGGTTCGACGCCTACGAAATTCTCAAGGAGTACGAGATCCTCGGCGGTATCCTCTTTCACTTCTTTGCGACGGAGGCGGAAGCGATCGAGGAGCCGTGCGGCCGACGGGAGCTGATGACCTGCGGGAGCCGCTTGTTCAGGGCGGTGACGATCATCCAGCAGGCGACGATGACGCACTTTCTGCTGCTCGCCGATCAACGAATTGGTGAGCGGGAGGGTCGGTTGCGGGCCTTCAATCGCGTGCTGTCGCACGAGATCAAGAACAGAGTCGGCGCGATCATCGGCGCAAGCGCCATCCTGGAGGAAAGGAACGCCATTCCGGATGCAACGCGCGCCACGATGCTCGCCATGATCGGACGCAACGCTCGCGACATGCGGGCGACCGTCGATAACGTCCTCGTCATGTCACAGATGGAGAAGAACACGCGCCAGCACCGACATGTGCGGCTGCCGGAGGCAGCGAAGGAAGCGGTCCGGCAGGTACGCGAGGCGGCACAAGCCGCCGGGGTGAACGTCCGCATCGATCCCGCCACGGCGGACATCGAGGTGAACGCGAGCGTCGTCGAACTGTGCATCGCCAACTATCTGTCGAACGCCATCAAGTATGCCGATCCGAGCAAGGGTGAGCGATTCGCAGAGATCAGCGGGACGGTGGAACAGAATGAGTCGGGCGAGAGCGAAGTGATCATCCGGGTTTGTGACAACGGACTTGGGGTGCCGCCGGAGAAGCGCGAGCGGTTATTCCAGGAGTTCTTCCGCGCACACGAGAGGGTCACGGACGCCGAGGGGACCGGCCTTGGCCTGAGCATCGTGCGTGAGGCGGCGCAGTCTCAAGGGGGCCGAGCGTGGGTGGAACACCTCGAGCACGGGTCGATCTTTGCGCTCGCGCTCCCTCTACGTCGGAAGGCGGCCGACGCCGACATTGATGAGGCGGCCGCGAGCGCGACGTGATGCTCGCCGGCAGGGCACTCCTGCCGGCCATGCAGGACCCAGCGATAGTCAGTTGGCATGCTCGGCGATAGGTTGTCACGGGGTATGCCCTGCGCCCGTCGCGCGATTGCGCGTTGGAGCGATTTATGCTTCAGCTCGCTCATCGATGCTTGGTTGCTCCCGGAACATCGTACCGGAGATCTCTTCTGCCTTCGAGCACCTGACAGGAGTTCGTCGCCGAGCCGATATTCACGAACAGCGTGCGGTCGTCGCAATACGGGTGGGACCATGCGCGCTCGCGAGACTTCAGTTGGACTGTCGAACGCGCATGGCAGGGCGACGACCAGCCGGCCGCCGCGATGGCGCATCACAGCAAGCGACGCACTATGCGATCGCGGGCGAGCCCATCACCGGTAAGGCGAAGTGTCCCTTGTTGTTCGCGAAATCGGCCCCGGCTCGGGCGCCGGGTCGTGTGTATCGCTCCGATGCGCGCCCGTAACGGGTCGAATCGTGCTCAAGCGAGAACGGACGGGGCCCGCGACACCGTGCGCAGCGATCGCTCAACGCGTTGGGGTGTCGAGACCCGCTGCTATCACGAACGTGCACCGCGGGTGCTCGCCGCGGTCGCAGTGTTCTTGTACCGAATGGGACGGCAGCACGACAGCCAATGCCCCTTCCAGGAGCTTGCACATCTCCGGTACCGTGCGCGTCGCCGCGCCCAGCGGGCAACAGGCGCTGCGCATGACGTAGTTCTGGCCATCGCGCTCGAGCGAGGCGATGGCGCCGAGCCCCCGAAGGAGCTCGAGCGCGGAACTGACCGCATCTGGCTGGATGGTCGGGGTCTGCTGGTCACGTGCAAGCGTCGCCCCCGCGCCTCGCAGCCAGGCGGCGAGCCCGCCGTCGACGTCCCGTCGCAAAGTGGACAGAATTGCGCGCAACGCCGGCGCATACGCTGCGGAGAGGACATACTCCGCGGGTTCCGTCAGGGCGTAGACGTGCGTCGGCTTCCCGACCCCCTGACGCTCGACCGTGAAATTCACGAGTCCCGCCTCGCGAAGTGCATCCAGATGGACGCGCACGGCGTTGCTACTGGTGCCGACTCGTTCGGCGAGCTCGGCCGCCGTCCGCGGATGCCCGCACAGCTCCGAGAGCAGGCGACCTCGGGGCTCTCCAAGAATGCCGTTCGAAGCGAACCGATGCGTTGGAATTTCGTTCACGGACGGAAGGCGCGGACCATTTGACAACCGAATAGTTGGTATATCGCTTGCAGGCCGGGGACGTGCTCGCCTTCGCGACCCCAGGGATACGCACATGACCCGCGCACACGTTGCAGTCGCAGCTTCCGTGCTGGCTCTCGCCATCGCCGTTGGGTGCAGTCATCTCAGCACTCGAGGCGTTCCGGAGAACAGCGCCGTCCGCAGCCAGCCGAACTCGTTCTCTGACGACATCAGCGGCAACGCCGCGACGATGCTCGAGGAAGGGAAGGGCATCTTCCGCCACGACACCTTCGGCGACGAATACTTCTGGGGCGATACGCTCCAGCTCCATCGCGCGATCGCCGGCGAGCGACGTGGCGGCGTGGGGCCGGGGCTGACGCCGCGCCAGGCGCTGCAGCTCGGTCTCAAGGTCGACATGGACCATGTGCCGCGCATCATGGGGCAAGCGATCCGTGGCGGCTCGGCGAGCCTGGACGAGGTGCAGACGACGCTGGAGCTGCTGAAAGCCGACGCCGTCGTCGGCGTGAAAGCGTTCTACGACAGCGGTGGCCTGCGCCCGACGCGCATCGGTATCACCTGCGCCCTCTGTCACTCGACCGTCAACGACGCGATGACGAAGGGCATCGGCAATCGGCTCGATGGCTGGCCGAATCGCGATCTCGACGTCGGCGCGATCGTCGCGCTCGCGCCGAGGCTCACGCCATACGAGCAGGCGCTGCGGCTCGATGCCGAGACCATCCGGAAGGTCCTGCGGAGCTGGGGGCCGGGGAGGTACGACGCCGAGCTGATTCACGATGGCAAGGCGTTCCGGCCGGACGGAAAGGCCGCCGCGACGGTGCTCCCCGCCGCGTTCGGCCTGGCCGGCGTTAACCTGCACACCTACACCGGTTGGGGGTCCGTCACGCACTGGAACGCGTACGTCGCCAACACCCAGATGCACGGGCGTGGCACCTTCTTCGATCCGCGGCTGAACGATCCGGCAAAGTTCCCCGTCGCGCAGCGCACGCACATGTACGACATCCGCAACACGCCGGATCAGGTGACGCCCAAGCTCGCCGCGCTGCATTACTACCAGATGTCGATCCCGGCACCCACGCCACCCGCGAATAGCTTCGATGCCGCCGCGGCGGCGCGGGGGCGCGCGGTATTCGCCGGGCAGGCGAAGTGCGCGAGCTGCCATGTGCCACCGCTGTTCGTGGAGCCCGGGTGGCCGATGCACACCGCCGCCGAGATCGGCATCGATGACTTCCAGGCGAAACGGTCGCCGGATGAGCGGTATCGCACCACGCCGCTCAAGGGGCTATTCGTGCGTGCCAAGGGGGGCTTCTACCACGACGGCCGCTTCGCCACCCTCGATGACGTCGTGAACCACTACGACGCACATCTGAAGTTGGGATTGACCGCGCAGCAGAAGCGGGACCTGGTGGAATACCTCAAGTCGCTCTGAGATCGCGATTACTCGAGGAGGACCCCCATGCGCACGATGCGTCGACTCGTCATCGGTGGGCTATGCCTGTCGCTGACCGTCACTTCGACGGCCGCCGCACAATCGCGGAATGAAATTCCACGACGCGATGCGAAAGCTCTGGGCCGATCACGTGACCTGGACCCGCCTCTTCATCGTCAGCGCCGCCGCCGGATTGCCGGACACGGACGCGACGACGCAACGGCTGCTGCGGAACCAGGACGACATCGGGAACGCGTACGCCGAGTACTACGGCAAGGACGCCGGGAGCAAGCTCACCACGGCTGCTGAAGAGTCACATCACGCCGGGCGATGTTCACGCACCTCTACCAGACGTTGACGGAGGGCGTGGGGGCCTTCGGCGATTGTGCCTCCACGCCTGGGCCGGATGGCCGTCCCTACTTGGCACTGGCACAACACGCAGTTCGCGCGGCGCGCGTCCGCATGGCGGTCGACTGGACGGTGTCGCTGTTCTTCCGCCCCCATCTGACGAAGATCAACATCGACGCGAACCAAGAGCTCGCACACAATGGGTCGTCAGGGTAGTCTCGTGGTCGGTCTCGTCACCACAGCAGATACTCCTCGAGCGTGCCGTCGGGGCGGCGGTAGATCAGTGTGTTCACCGAGCGTGATCCCACGGTCAGCCGCACCCGAGCGACCTGCATCCCCCCTCGCTCGCTCACACCGAGGAGCTGGGCCCCTGTCACCTCTCCGAGCGGTGCCAACGTCGCGGCCGCCTGCCGCACGCGTGCCGGAGTGAGAAACGCCGAGTAATCCGCCGACAACGTGCGCCGGTCGACCTGGCCGCGCTGCAGATCGTTGAAGAAGCTGGCCGCCATGGCCACGGCACCAGGACCTCTGGGGGTGGGCGGCGTCATCGGAGTCTGCGTGCGACGCGTCGCGGTCACCGCCGTGGGACGCACAGGCGACACGAGCAGCAGCAGTGGCTCGGCCGAGATGTTCTGGTCGGTGTTGGACAGGACGACGACCGCAGCGCTGTCCTCCGGGACGAAGATGTTGGTGGCCGAAAAGCCGGAGGTGGCGCCACCGTGCTGGATGATGGTCCGCCCGCCCCGCTGGGAGACGGAGAGGCCCGCCGCGTAGCCGGTTGGCGTTCCGTCGCGCAGCATTCGCTCGGTGAACATCACCTGCCGTGAGGCGGGGGAAAGGAAGCCCGGACGCATCAACGCCAGGTCCCACCGCGCAATGTCGCCGGCGGTCGACCAGATGCCTCCGGGCGCACCGATCCAACCGGCGCCCTCGAGCTCCGCGGGCTCCATCTGGCCGAGCGCCCACGAGGCGTACCCCGTTGCACGCCGCTCGGGGCGCGCCGGCTCGTAGACGGTCTGGCCCATGCCGAGGGGCCGGAAGATGCGCTGGTCGAGCAGGATGCCGAGCGGTTGTCCGCTCACGCGCTCCAGCACACGACCGAGGATCGTGTAGCCGGTGTTGCTGTACGACCAACGCGTGCCCGGATCGAAGTCGAGGCGCGTGGTGGCGTACTCCCGAATGATGTCCTCGGCCGTCGTCGGCCGTCCCATCTCCCGGTCCACGTAGTCCAGCGGGTAGTAGTCCCGGTAGCCCGACAGGTGGTGGATCAGATCGAGCAGGGTGATCTCGCGCGAGCGGGTGAGCTGCGGGTACCACTTCGCCAGCGTGTCATGCACGGACAGCCTGCCATCCTCCTGGAGTAGCAGGGCGAGCGCGGCGACGAACTCCTTCGTCACCGACCCGACGGAGAAGCGCATGCCGCTGTCGACCGACGCTCGCGGCTGCAGCTGCGCGGCGCCGTATCCCTTCTGCAATTCGAGGCGTCCGCCGCGCACGATCGCGACCGAGAGTCCCACGAGGCGCCGCTGCTGCATCCCGGCAGCGACGATGCTGTCCACGACGCGCACATCGAGCGGCGCCGCTTGCGCGGCGAGCGGCGTCGGCAGCGCTCCGCCGATGAGCACCGAAGCCAGGCCGGCGACCGATGCCGCGAGTGACGTGAAGGACATGGCCATCAGCGAATCTCCTCGAACACCGCCGTACCGATCCGGTACCGCCGCCACTCGGCGAAGTCGAAGTGCCACCATTCCGCCTCGTAGACGGCGAACCGTTCGGCTTCCATCACCCGGCGCAGGAGCGCGCGGTGCCACCGCTGTCGCGATGTGCCGCCGGGATAGTCCGGATACGCCCGTGACGACGTCTCGTCGTAGGTGCTCACCATCTCCACCGGCTTGCCCGTAGCGAGCTCGTACAGCGTCAGATCCACCGCCGCGCCGCGATTGTGCTTCGAGCCTTCGGCCGGATTGGCGACGAAGATGTGTTTATCCTCCGGCGTGGCGTCCCAGAACATCTTCGTCACGTACCACGGACGATATCCGTCGTGCACGAGGAGTCCGTAGCCGAGCGGACGCAGCCGCGCATTGGCGCGGACGACCGCGTCGGCGGCCGGCCGCTGCAGGAATGCCCGCGCCTGCGTGTAGAACGGCGTGCCGAACAGATTGTCGCTGGTGGCGTAGCGGATCTCGAGCCTGATCGTGGAGTCGAGTTTCGTGAGCTCCACGAGATCGGAGGGAAGGAACGGGCCGCGCTCGACCGGCGGCTTCGCCGCGAGGGCTTCTCGGCGCAGGTCGGCGATCGGCCGCACGGGCGTGATGACGAGCTGGTTGCCCGACGCGGGACCGATCCGGCGCCGCTCGAGGACCGAGCCATCGACCTCCAGGCGCGACGCGACCAGATGCATGTCGCGGCGGAACACCAGGCCACGCGCATCTTGCCGACTCGTGAACTCGCCGTCGTTCTGCTCGTCGAGCGGGACCTCTCCCGCGGCGGAATGCAGCCAGAGGCGACCGTCGCGCTCGAGGACGATCGTTACGGCGGCGTCCGGACCGTACTCGCCGATCAGCCCGAGCCAGCGAGCGGGTGGCGGCGGCGGTGCGTCGTCCGAAGTGACGGTAGCGTTGAACGCGGCGGCGCTCGGCGGTGCGCCGGGAACGCCGCGACACGCGCCGATCACGGTGAGCGCCGCGACGACCGCGGTCCGAGCGGGACGGCGGCAGGGCAACTGGATCAGCAAGCGCATGGGTGCTCGTTGCTCGAACGGGGACACGGCGGCCGTGCGGCTCGACGCGGCCGGTCGCGATGCAGCATCGCGGTGCGGACTCGCGAAACTGAAGGCGCCGCGGGCGATGTCAAGGTGGTCCACGCTCATCGGTCGCGCTCATGAGCACCTCGACGGTCCACCATTGTGGTATACCATAAGGCCGGCTATGTTCGCGCGCCGGTGTCCCCACCTTGCCCCCCACCCCTCTCAACTCCATGGATTCCCGTCACGGTTCGATCCGTCGCCGCAGCGCCCGTCGCCGCGTCGTCACCGCATGCTGCCTGGCGGCAGGGCTCTCGGCGGCCCCGCATGGGGCGGAGGCCCAGGCGCCGCTGCCACTCGGCCCGACGATCTCCTCCACGAAGGCGGCAGTCGATGTGCCGGCGGCGCGAACCGGCCTGGCGATCGCGGTGCCACTCACCACGGCCGACGTGAACGCCTGGCTCGACGGGTTCATGCCCTACGCATTGCGCACCGGCGACATCGCGGGGGCGGTGGTGGCCGTCGTGCAGAATGGCGCGATCGTCACCACACGCGGCTACGGCTACGCCGACGTCGCCAAGCGCACGCCCGTCGACCCGTCGGCCACCCTCTTCCGTCCGGGCTCGGTCTCCAAGCTCGTCACCTGGACCGCCGTGATGCAGCAGGTCGAGCAGGGAAAGATCGACCTCAATGCGGACGTCAATCGCTACCTCGACCTCAAGATTCCGGCGCGCGACGGCAAACCGGTGACGATGCGCAACCTCATGCAACACGTCGCCGGCTTCGAGGAGCAGGCCAAGGACATCATGTCGACCGACGGCCATCCCGTCCCGCCGTACGACGCGCTGCTCAAGCGGTGGACGCCATCCCGGATCTATCCGGTCGGCACGACGCCGGCATACTCCAACTATGGCGCCTCGCTGGCGGGCTACATTGTGCAGCGCGTGTCCGGAGAGCCGTTCGATTCGTATGTCGAGCGACACATTTTCCGCCCGTTGGGAATGACGCGCTCCACGTTTCGGCAGCCCCTCCCGCCCACGCTTGCGCCGCTCATGTCCAAGGGGTACAGCGCGGCGTCGAAGCCGCCGTCGGAATTCGAGATCGTCGGCCCGGCGCCCGCGGGCTCGCTGTCCTCGACCGCGGAGGACATGTCGCATTTCATGATCGCCCACCTCGCGGATGGCGCCTACCAGGGAAATCGCATCCTGTCGGCGGCGACCGCGCGGATGATGCACGACTCGCCGCTGACGGTCATACCGCCGCTCAACCGGATGGAGCTCGGCTTCTTCGAGACGAACATCAATGGCCGAGAGGTGATTGGCCACCTGGGCGATACGCAGGACTTCCATACCTCGCTCCATCTCTTCCTCGCCGACGGTGTCGGCTTCTATGTGTCGTTCAACAGCGCCGGCAAGCGCGGCGCCGCCGGGACGCTGCGCAGCGCGCTGTTCCAGGATTTTGCCGACCGGTACCTGCCGGCGGCGGGGCGCGACGGTCGCGTCGATAGCGCGACGACGGCGGCGCACGTGAAGATGATGGCGGGAAGCTGGGTCAACTCGCGCCGAGCGGAGTCGAACTTCATCGCCGCGGCGACGCTCGTGAGCGCTATGAAGCTCGGGGCCGGCAAGGATGGGCTGGTAGTCCCGTTTCCCGGCGCGAACGGCGAGATACGCCGCTGGGTAGAGGTCGCCCCGTTCGTCTGGCGGGATCAGGACAGCCACGAGCGGCTCGCCGCGAAAGTCGTCGGCGGCCGAGTCGTCCGCTTCAGCTTCGACGAGCTGTCGCCGTTCATGGTGTTCGATCGCGCACCCTGGTACAAGGACAGCGCGTGGCTGCTGCCGCTACTCCTGGCCGCGATCGTCGTGCTCACGATCACGGCGATCCGTTGGCCCGCGGCGGCGCTGGTGCGCCGCCACTACGGCGCGTCGCTCTCGCTCGACCGACCCGCGCTGCGCGCGTATCGCTGGAGCCGCGGCGCGGCGGTCGCGCTCGTAGCCGCGCTGCTGCTGTGGGGACTCCTCGTTGGTATCTTGCTGAGCAACATCAACCGGTTGAATGGCGGATCCGACTTGTTCGTGCGGATCGTCCAGCTCTTCGGGGTGATCGCGTTCGTCGGCGGGCCTCCGGTGATGCTGTGGAACGCGTGGGTGGTGTGGACGGGCCGCCGCCGCTGGCCGGCGAAGACGTGGAGCATTGCCCTGACCATCTCCGCGGTCGTCGTGCTGTGGGTCGCCATCGCGTTCCGGCTGATGAGCTTTGGTGTGAACTACTGAGCGCCGGGTCGCGCTCACGTCGCACCGCGGCGAGGCAGGGCGTCCCTAGCGCGCGCGCTGCTTCGTGGCCGGTGCGGTGGCCGTGCGTCGTGTCCGCCTCTGCCGGCTCCCGGTGTCGTTCGCCGCGGCCGGCTGCACGCCCCACGACTCCCAGTTGCCGCGCTCCCCGTGCTGCGCGATCACCTTGGCCAGCCGCTCCGCAGCGTTGTACCAGTTGGTCTCGGCGGCGAGCTGCGCCTTGCTCTGGTCACCGCGCGCGATGCTCCGCGCGATGCTCTCGTGCTCGCGGACCGACGTGTCCACCTGGTTGATGAACACGCTCACGTACAGCCGCGAGTAGCGCTCGCTCTGCGGCTTGATCGCGCGGTGCAGGGCAAGGAGGCGTGGACCGACGACCCCTTCGACGTACGTGCGGTGAAACTCGCTGTCGAGGTCGAAGAAGTGGGCGGCATCGCCGTGCTGGCGCGACTGCTGGGCGAGCCGGCCGTTCACCTCGCGCAACTGCTGCACCAGCAGCTTGCGGCGGGTTGCCGGCAGGCCTGCCGCGAGCCGGGCGGCAAGCCCCTCGAGGTGTCCCACGAGCGCGTACACTTCCTGTCCGTCGTGCATCGTGAGGGGCGCCACGATGAGCCGGCGCTCGCGTCCCGTGCCGACTGACGCGACGAATCCTTCCTGCTCCAGGCGGTGGAGGGCGCTGCGCACGGGCGTGCGGCTGAGGCCCAGCCGGTCGGCGACGATCCGCTCGGAGATCCGCGAGCCGGGCGGGAGCTGCCCCCACACGATGGTGTGGCGCAGCTCGCTGTAGGCGCGCGTGACGTGATCGGAAGGCTCGGTCCGGGGCGCCGATCGCGGCGCGGGACGCCGGGACGACGCGGGCGTCAGACGACGGGGGTCAGGGGGCGCGGCGCGGGGAGCATGCGGCCAAGCATATCCGGCGCGCCGGAGGCACGCAAGCGCGCGCGCCGGCCGGTCGGCTGGCGGCGGGTAGACCATTGTGGTATACCAGATCGGCACGTATGTTCGCCGCCGACCCGCCCCCATTGCCACCCGAACTCCCGCCGCCCCGATGGACGCACGGCCGCTCGGCCACCCCTCGTCGCGATCCGGTGCTGCCGTCCCGGAGCCCACGGCCTCCGGCATCGCCATCCGTCCGCTCGCGACGCTCGCCGAGTTTAAGGCCTGCGTCGCGCTGCAGGAGCGCGTCTGGGGCGAGCGATTCAGCGAGGCCGTGCCCGTGTCGCTCCTCCAGGCCGCCTCCTATGTGGGCGGACTCGCCCTCGGCGCCTTCGACCGCGACCACCTGCTGCTCGGCTTCGTGTTCGGGCTCACCGGCGTGCAGGATGGGCGCACCGTCCATTGGTCACATCTGCTCGGCGTCATCGACAGCGCGCGCAACCTGGGCCTCGGAAGGATGCTCAAGGAGCATCAACGCGCCGAGCTCGCACGCCGCGGCATCCCCGAGATGTTCTGGACGTTCGATCCGCTCATCGCGAAGAACGCGCACCTGAACCTCAACCTCCTCGGGGCGCGCGTGGTGAAGTTCACCGCCAACATGTACGGCACCACGACGACGCCGCTCCACAATGGCCTCCCGACCGACCGCTTCGTCGTGGCGTGCGCGACGTCGGGTGCGGTGCCGGCCCATCATGGTCCGATCGTCGAAGCCGCCACTGCGGCCGTGCTCACCCTCGAGTCGCAACCGGGCGACCCTGTGGTGGACCGACGGCATCCACCGCCGCGCATCCGGCTCGAGATCCCCACCGACTTCCAGCAGCTCATGGCCGCGTCGTCGGCCAAGGCCGCCGCATGGCACGCCAACGTCCGGACGCATCTCCAATGGGCGCTCACGCACGGTTACGCCGTCACCGGACTTCATCGCGATGCCGTCACCTCCCGCTCCTTCTACGTCCTCACCGCCGCGCCGACCCCCGCATGACGCCTCCCGCCACCGCCTTCACCATCGACGCCATCACGCTGCGCGAGATCCGCTTGACGTTGCGGGAGCCGTTCCGCATCTCCTCCGGCACGATGCAGGAGCGCCGGATCGCGCTGCTCGAGCTCACCGACCGCGACGGCGCGAGCTGCTGGTCGGAGTGCGTGGCGTTTCAGCTCCCGATCTACAGCGCGGAGACGATCGACACCGCTTGGATGGCGATCCGGGAGTGGCTCGCGCCGCGCGTCCTCGGGCGCACGCTCGATGGACCCGAGGGCGTGCACGCGCTCCTGAACGAGGGCATCAAGGGTCACAACATGGCGAAGGCCGCACTCGAGATGGGATGCTGGGGGCTGGCGGCAGAAGTCGCGCGCGTCCCGCTGTCCCGGCTCCTCGGCGGTACGCGCGATCGCGTGCCCACCGGCATCTCCCTCGGCATCCAGCGCGAGCCCGCGGCGCTCGTCGCGCGGGCGCAGGCGGCGGTGCGCGACGGCTACCGGAAGGTGAAGGTGAAGATCCGTCCGGGACAGGACGTGGAGTACGTGCGCGCGGTGCGGACGGCGCTCGGCACGTCGATCGATCTCATGGCCGATGCAAACTCCGCGTACACGCTCGACGACGCGGATCATCTCGTGGAGCTCGACGCGTTCGGCCTCATCATGCTCGAGCAGCCGCTGGGCGAGGACGATCTCGTGCGCCACGCCACGCTGCAGCGCCGCATGACCACGCCGATCTGCCTCGATGAGTCGGTCACCGGCGTGGATCGCGCCGAGGACATGATCGCGTTGGGCAGCGGGCGGATCGTGAACATCAAGCCGGGGCGCGTGGGTGGGTTCGCGGTCTCGAAGGCGATCCACGATGTCTGTACGAGCGCCGGCATTCCGGTCTGGTGCGGCGGCATGCTCGAGAGCGGGATCGGGCGGGCGTACAATGTGGCGCTGGCATCGCTGCCGAACTTCTCGCTGCCCGGCGACCTCAGTCCGAGCGCCCGGTACTGGGACCGCGACGTGGTGACGCCCGAGTGGACGATGGACGCCGAGGGAATGGTGGCCGTGCCGCGCGAGCGTCCGGGCCTCGGCGTCGCCCTCGACCGCGAGTTCCTCGATGCCCTCACCGCACGCCGCGAGGTGTTGCGACCGGAACGCGCCGTGGTGGCCGTCTCGTGAGCACGCACGCCGCAGCCATGCGCAGCGACCGTGGCGCCTGCTCGGGGCTGCTGCCGGCTGCCCTCTACGACCGCCTGGTCGCGCTGCGCCGCGACCTGCACGAACATCCCGAGCTCGCCTTCCAGGAAGAGCGGACGGCGTCGGCGCTCGAGCGCGAGCTCGCCGCCGTCGGCGTGCGCAGCGTGGAGCGTGTGGGGCCGACCGGTCTGGTGGCGAGGATCTCCGGGCGCGACCAGGGCAGCCCGCCGGTGGCGATCCGCGGCGACATCGACGCGCTGCCGATCCAGGAGGCGACCGGCCTTCCGTTCGCCTCTTCCAACGCCGGCGTGATGCACGCCTGCGGCCACGACGTGCACGCTACGTGGGCCGTCGGTGCCGCCGCGCTCCTCGCTGCGCAACCTGCGCGGGGTGACGTGCTGGTGGTGTTTCAGCCGGCCGAGGAGATCGGCGAGGGTGCGCGCGCGATCATCGAATCGGGCG
The DNA here is from genome assembly GCA_030947165.1 of Gemmatimonadota bacterium. Next base: position 2,053 of record JALYXJ010000082.1, on the reverse strand, counting down.
CACTCGACGAGGTCCGCATGATCTTCGGCGCGCACGTCGATCGGCGCTTCACTGTAGGACAGGTGGTGGCGCAGGCGGGAGCGTTGGCGGCGTCGGCGGACAACTTCGAGATCGAGCTGCTGGGGCGCGGCGCGCACGGGGCGCGGCCCCACGAGTCGGCCGATCCCATCGTCGGCCTCGCGGCACTGGTGACGGCGCTTCAGACCATCGTCGCGCGGCGCGTCGACCCGGCGCTCCCCGCCGTGGTCACGGTCGGCATGATGTCGGCCGGCACCGCACCGAACGTGATTCCCGATCGGGCGTCGCTGCAGGGAACGATGCGCGCCACCGATGCGGCGACGCGAGCGCTGCTGCGCGACGCGCTCGGAGAGATCGCGACGCACGTCGCGGCGGCGCACGGACTCCAGGCGCGCGTGACCATCGGGATGGGCGTTCCGCCCGTCGTCAACGATGCCGAGGCCGCCCGCCTGGCCGCGGATGCCGCAAGCGCCGTGCTGGGCGCCGGCGCCGTGGTGCCGCTCGGCACGCCGAACATGGCGGCGGAAGACTTCGCGTTCTACCTGGAGCGCGCGCCGGGCTGCTTTCTCCGCGTCGGTGCGCGGCGCGACGGCGAGGCGGTCATCGCGGCCCACTCGCCGCGCTTCGATGTCGCCGAGGACGCGATCGGCGTCGGCGCAACCGTGCTGGCCGAGGCGGCGCGGCGCGCCTCGGCCGCGCTGGGAGGGACGACGAGATGACCGAGGCACGCGCGCACGCGCCAGCGGCCACGAGCGAGCTGCGACGATCGCTCGGATTGGTGGATCTGGTGCTGCTGGCAATCGGCACGGTGATCGGGTCCGGAATCTTCCTCGTGCCGAGTGTGGTCCTGCGCCAGACCGGCGGAGCGACGGGCAGCGCGATGAGCGTGTGGGTGGTCGCCGGCGTGCTATCGTTGCTCGGCGCGCTGACGTACGCGGAGCTCGGCGCCATGAAGCCGGAGGCCGGCGGGCTGTACGCGTACATCCGGGATGCATTCGGCCCGCTGCCAGCCTTCTTGTTCGGGTGGACGAGCTTCGTGGTGATCGGCAGCGGCTCGATCGCGACGCTGGCGGTGGCCTTCGGCGGCTATGCGACGCAGATCGTGCCGATGGGTGCCTGGGGCGCGCGCGCGATGGCGGTGCTCGTCATTGCCGTGACGGCGATCGTGAACGTCCTCGGTACGCGAAAGGGCGCCACGATGCAGAACTGGACCACGGCGGCAAAGGTGGTCGGCCTCGTTGGGTTGAGCATTGCGCTCCTGCTGTCCGGCGATCACGGGGCAGGGCAGGTCGCTCCGAGCGCCGCCTCCGCGCCGCCTTCCATGCTGATCGGGTTCGGTGCGGCGATGATCGGTGTGCTGTGGGCGTACGAGGGCTGGCAGTACGTGACCTATTCCGCCGGCGAGACGCGCGATCCACAGCGCACCTTCCCGCGCGCCATCACGGTTGCGACCGTCGCGCTCATCGCCATCTATCTCCTGGCGAACGCCGGCTACATCGCAGCGTTGGGGCCGGCCGGCGCGGCGCACAGCGACCACGTCGCGGTCGACGCGGTGCGTGCCGCGCTTGGCGACACCGTGGCCCGGTTCGTCGGGCTGCTCATACTGGTGTCGATCTTCAGCGCCACCAACGGCATCATGCTCTCGTCGCCGCGGATGTACTACGCCATGGCGCGCGACGGCGTCTTCTTCCAGCGGCTGGCCGCCGTGAGCCCGCGCTTCGGCACGCCGGCGCTCGCGATCTCGGCCACCGCGCTCTGGTCGGTCGTGCTGGCCGCGACGGGGACCTTCGAGCAGCTCCTCACCTATGTCGTGTTCACCGGCTGGATCTTCTACGGGTTGGGTGCGCTGAGCGTGTTCGTGTATCGGCGCCGGCAGCCGGAGCTGCACCGGCCCTTCCGCGTCCCCGGGTACCCGATCACGCCCCTCCTGTTCGTGGCGTCGGCGGCGCTGCTCGTCGTGAACACCCTGATCGCACAGCCCGGCCGCGCCGTCGCCGGCATGCTCGCCGTGCTCGCCGGTACGCCTGCCTACTAC
>JALYXJ010000081.1 GCA_030947165.1 Gemmatimonadota bacterium | reverse complement strand
GGAATACCAGCGATCGGTGCGATCCTTCCCAGGCCGGCCGCGGCGAGGTTCGGCAGCGTGAGCCCGCCGACCGCCCGCGCGAGGTTGCCAAGGGTGTTGCTGCCCACGTCGCCGTAGGCCGCGGCATCGTCGGCCGCGCCCACGCCCACGCCGTCAAGGACCAGGATGATCGCTCGCCGCCTCATGCGGCGGCCACGGCCCGCACCTGCTCCTCACCGACGTACCGCCGCGGCAGGCGGAGGCGCAGGCCGGTGAGGATCTCGTACGGCGACAGCTCACTCTGCGCGGACAGCTCGCTCACGGTGATCGTATCCGTGCCGTCACGGCCGAGCAGTGTCACGAGGTCGCCGAGCGCGGCGTCGGTGTCGGTCACGTCGAACATCGTCATGTCCATGGTCACGCGACCCGCCACCGGGATTCGACGTCCACCGAGCAGCGCGACACCGCGGTTGCTCAGGCTGCGCCGATACCCGTCCGCGTACCCCACGGGCACGGTGGCGATCCGGCGCTCACCGCGGGCGCGCCAGGTTGCCCCGTAGCTCACCGTCTCGCCGTCGGCGACCGTGCGCACTTCCACGATGCGGGCGCGCACGCTCACCACCGGCTCCGGCGTGATGGCCCCGCCGTCGAATCCCGCGACGCCATAGAGAAAGATGCCGGGGCGCACGAGGCTCCAACGTGACGGTGCGCGACGCTCCACGGCCGGGCCATTCTCCGTGTGCACGAGCGTTGGTCGCTCCGGCAGCGCCTGTAGTGCCGCCTCGAAGCGCCGCTCCTGCTCGTCGCGACTCGCGTCGTCGAGCTCGGCCGAGTGAAAGTGTGTGAATACGCCCGCCGGCCGCGCGCGCTCGAGCAGGGCGCGGTGGTGCGGCACCTCGTCCCACCGCAAGCCAGCGCGCGCCATCCCCGTGTCGATCTGGAGGTGCCAGGGACGTGCGGTGCGCGCCCACGATTCGATGACCGCCGGATCGCCGAGCGCGGGGGTGAGGTCGGCGCGGCGGAGAGCGTCGATCTCCGTGCGCAGGATCGGCGTGAACACGATGATGGGCCGCGTGATGCCGCCTCGGCGCAGCTCGTCACCTTCCGTCACGGTGGCGACGCCGAATCCCCAGGGCTCGATGGACTCGAGGGCCAGGGCGGCCCGCAAGGCGCCGGTCCCGTATCCGTCGGCCTTGACCATGGGAAGCAGGGGCGCGCCCGCACGTGCCGCCACGGCAGCCCCGTTGCGGCACAACGCGCCCAAGTCGATCTCGACCCAGGCGCGTGTCATGGGACGGCGCGATTCGCTATCATGTGAAGATTGAACAAGATACGGACGGGAGAAGACCGATGCAAGAAAAGGCAGGACTCACGGAGTCGCTCGAGCTGATGCGGGACCTGCGCCGGCGCTGCGAATGGGATGCCGCGCAGACGCACGAGTCGCTTCGGCCCTACCTGATCGAGGAAGCCTACGAGGTGGACGACGCGATTCGCTCGGGGAACGATCAGGCCCTCCGCGAAGAGCTCGGCGACCTGCTACTACAGGTGCTCTTCCACAGCGTCGTCGCGGAGGAGCGTGGTGCATTTGACTTCAGCGACGTGGCAGAAGGTTTCCTCCGGAAGATGAAATCCCGACATCCGCATCTCTACGAAGGCGGCGAGCGCCAGAGCTGGGAGGGGATGAAAGCGAAGAAGCGGGACAGCATCGTCGACGGGCTGCCGCCCGATTTGCCCGCTCTCCACCGCGCCTTCCGGCTTCAGGATCGCGCCGCCGGCGTGGGGTTCGACTGGCCGGACGCGTCTGGCCCAGCCGAGAAGGTGGAAGAGGAGCTCGCGGAGGTACGCGCCGAGGTGGCGGCGGGGGCTCACGCCGCCGGGTTCGATGTTCCGGACCCCAAGCTCGAGGAGGAGCTCGGCGACCTGTTGTTCTCCGTGGTCAATCTCTGCCGCAAGCTGGGCGTGCATCCCTCGCTGGCGCTGGACAAGGCAAACACCAAGTTCTCGCAGCGTTTTCAGGACGTTGAAGCGTTGGCCAGGCGCCGTGGCATCGACGTGCGTACCGCCGGCCTCGAGGTGCTCGACGGGTTGTGGAACGACGTGAAGATCAGGTGAGCAGTGAGTGGTGAATGGTAAGCGTAACTGCGATCGCCGTTACCCGATGACCTCTCACCTCGCACGATTCACGGTTTCAGCCTGTGCATCATCCTCGGAAACGCAATCACTTCCCGGATGTGCTGAATGCCGCAGATCCAGGCGATCGTCCGCTCGAGCCCAAGGCCGAAACCCGAGTGCGTGAAGGTGCCGTAGCGGCGCAGGGCGAGGTACCAGTCGTACGCCTCGATCGGCAGCCCTTCCTCCTTGATGCGCGCCACGAGCTTGCCGTAGTCGTCCTCGCGCTGCGAGCCGCCGATCATCTCGCCGAATCCTTCGGGCGCGAGCAGATCGTCGCAGAGCACGGTGCGCGGATCGTCGGGATTCTCCTTCATGTAGAAGGCCTTTGCCTCCTTCGGATAGTTGAACACGAACACCGGCCGATCGTAGTCCGCCACGATCAACGCCTCGTCTTCGGCGCTCAGATCGTCTCCCCACTGGGTGGCACTTCCCTTCTTCTGCACCAGCGCAATGGCGTCGGTGTAATCGAGTCGCGGGAAGGGCGCCGCGATCGTGTCGAGCTTGGAGACGTCGCGCTCGAGCTCCGTCAACTCGGCGCGCCGGCGCTCGAGCACGCGCTGCACGAGGTAGACGACGAGCTCCTCCTGCAGCCGCATGTTCGCGTCGGAGTCGTTCCACGCCACCTCCGGCTCGATCATCCAGAATTCCGTGAGGTGCCGGCGCGTCTTCGACTTCTCGGCGCGAAAGGTGGGACCGAAGGTGTAGATCTTTCCGAACGCGGCGGCGGCGGCTTCGCCATACAGCTGGCCAGTCTGGGCGAGGTATGCGTTCCCCTCGTCGAAATATTCCGTCGCGAAGAGACCGGATCGCTCGCCGATGGCGGCGGTGAGGATCGGCGTGTCGACGCGCAGGAAGCCGCGCTCGTAGAAGAAATCGTGGATCGCCTGCTCGATCTCGTTGCGGATCACCATGATCGCGCGCTGACGCGGCGAGCGAAGCCAGAAGTGGCGGTTGTCGAGCAGGAAGTCGATGCCGTGCTCCTTCGGCTGGATCGGATAGTCGCTCGGGCTCGGCCCCACGATCTGGAGATCGGACACCCCGATCTCGTAGCCCCCGCGCGCGCGCGGCTCGGCGCGTACCTCGCCGGTGATCGCCACCGACGTCTCCGTGGTGAGCTCGGCGAACCGCGTCCAGACTTCCGGCGGGAGCTGGCTTTTCACGAATACCGTCTGGCAGACGCCGGTGCCGTCACGCAGCTCGGCAAAGGCAATCTTGCCGGAGGAGCGGACGTGGGTCACCCACGCGCGGACGGTGACGGACTGGCCGACGTGCGTGGGTAGCTCGGCGAGGCGGGCGAATGTGGCGGTAGCGGAGGGCATGGTGCGGATGTCGGGCGAGTGGCGCGCGGACGGCGTCACGCCTAGAATCCCGGAGCAGGATCGCCACGCCCGCGAGGCGGCGGAGGTGGTGCACTGAGGGGCCGAGCCCTCCAATGGTACAC
>JALYXJ010000031.1 GCA_030947165.1 Gemmatimonadota bacterium | reverse complement strand
GGTCAGATCCTGATCAACGTGGCCGAGTCGGTGAAGGGAGGCCCATTCAGCACGCGAACGCGAGAGTACATCCTGCGGCTCGGCCTCGTGGCGATTCTGCTCATCTTCGTCGTCTCCACGTTCAACGACGTACTGATGGGCGTGCGCGATCTGGTGGGTCGTCTGTTCGGCTGACGCCCCTTTACATGGGCCGCCAAGTCCGCTAAGTTCCCGTGCTCAACCAATTTGGCTACGCTTAGACCGCCGCGCATGGCGGGACAGTCCCGATAAACATGGCTTTCGACAACGCACCGACGCTCGAGAAATACAAGGCGCACGAAACCGACACCGGCTCGGCGCGTGTGCAGGTGGCCCTCCTCACGGAGCGCATCAACTACCTCACCGAGCACTTCCGGGCGCACAAGAAGGACCATCACGGCCGCCGAGGGCTGCTGAAGATGGTCGGAACGCGTCGCCGCCTGCTCAACTACATGAAGCGCACGGACATCGACGGATATCGCGCGATCGTCCAGGAACTCGGACTGCGGTACTAAGCTGGACCATTGGCATTCGCGCGGGCGCATCTATGCGGCCCGCGCGTTTTGCATTTTCACGAAGCGCGTGCCGGAATGGGCCGGCCGCACCAAGAGGCGAAAAGAGAATACATGCAACGCATTGAAAAGACGTTCGCAGGACGCAAGCTGGTCATCGAGACCGGCCGCATGGCCAAGCAGGCCGCGGGTTCCTGCCTCGTCACCTACGGTGACACGATGGTCCTCGCGACCGTCACGGTGAGCGACAACAAGAGCCCGCTCCCGTTCTTCCCGCTCACCGTCGAGTACAAGGAAAAGACCTACGCCGCCGGCAAGATCCCCGGCGGATTCATCAAGCGCGAAGGCCGTCCGAGCGATGGTGAGATCCTGAGCTGCCGGATCATCGACCGGTCCATCCGGCCGCTTTTTCCGGAAGGCTTCCAGAACGAAGTGCAGGTCTTCTGCTACGTTATCTCGGCCGATCAGGAGAACGACGCCGACGTGCTCGCGCTCGTCGCCACGTCGTACGCGCTCCAATCGAGCCGGACGCCATGGAATGGCCCCATCGCCGGCGTCCGCGTCGGACGCGTGCAGGGGAACTGGGTGCTCAACCCGACCTTTCAGCAGCTCGAGTACAGCGACATGGAGCTCGTCGTGGCTGGCGGACGGGATTCCATCATGATGGTCGAGGGCGGCGCCCTCGAGGTCAGTGAAGAAGACGTCGTCGAGGCGCTGACCGTGGCGCAGGGCGGCATCAAGGAGCTCATCGGCTACCAGGACGAGCTCCTCAAGGCCAGCCCGAAAGTCGAGAAAATGGAGTGGGTCAAAGCCACCGAAACCGCCGGACTGCGCGAGAAGGTGTCGTCCGTCGCCGACGTGAAGATCAGCGAGGCGCTCAACGCGAAGGACAAGCACTCGCGCATCAAGGCGGTCGAGCTGGTGAAGAAGCAGGTCTACGAGTCGTTCGCTGCCGATCTGCCCGACAATGCGAAGGAAGTGCATCACATCCTGGGCGATCTCGAGTACAACGCGCTGCGCTCGCAGGTGTTGACGACCAAGAAGCGCGTCGACGGCCGCGCGACGAACGAAGTGCGCCCCATCTCGATCGACGCCGGGCTGCTGCCGCGCTCGCATGGCTCCGCGCTGTTCACGCGCGGCCAGACGCAGGCGCTCGTCGCGGTCACGCTCGGCACGGCCAACGACGTCCAGCGCCTCGACTCGATCGACAGCCCGAGTGAGACGACGAAGTCGTTCATGCTGCACTACAATTTCCCGCCCTTCTCGACGGGCGAGGTGCGGCCGGTGCGCGGCACGTCGCGCCGCGAGATCGGACACGGCAACCTGGCCGAGCGCGCGCTTCAGGGCGTGCTGCCGGACTTCGCCGATTTCCCGTACACGCTCCGCATCGTCTCGGAGATCCTCGAGTCCAACGGCTCGAGCTCGATGGCCACGGTGTGTGGCGGCTCGCTCGCCATGATGGACGCCGGCATCCCGATCCGCAGCGCCGTCGCCGGCGTGGCGATGGGGCTGATTAAGGAAGGGAAGAAGTACGCGATCCTCACCGACATCCTCGGCACCGAGGATCACCTCGGCGACATGGATTTCAAGGTCGCGGGCACGGAGACCGGCATCACGTCCATCCAGATGGACATCAAGATCGAGGGGCTCGACCTCCAGATCATGAAGGAGGCGCTTGCGCAGGCCAAGGAAGGCCGCCTGCACATCCTCGGCGAGATGAACAAGGCACTGTCGGCGCCGCGCGCGGACCTGAGCATGTACGCGCCGCGCATCGTGACGCTGATGATCAACCCCGAGAAGATCGGCGATCTGATCGGACCGAAGGGCAAGACGATCCGCGGCATCCAGGACGAGACGGGTGCCGAGCTGACCGTCGACGACACGGGGCTCGTCACGATCGCCGCCGTGGGCGGCGAGGCGATGCAGCGCGCGCGGCAGATGGTGCAGGCCATCACCGCCGAGCCGGAGATCGGCGCCACCTACGAGGGCACGGTCAAGACGACCACGGCGTTCGGCGCCTTCGTCGAGATCATGCCGGGCACGGAAGGGCTCGTGCACATCTCGGAGCTCAAGCACGGCCGCACCGACAAGACCGAAGACGTGGTCAACAAGGGCGATCGCGTGACGGTGAAGCTGCTCGACCGCGACGAGCGCGGACGGCTGCGCCTGTCGATGAAGGCGCTCGTGCCCAAGCCGGAAGGCATGCCCGAGGATGAGCCGCGCCCACCGCGCGCCGACGGCGACCGCCCGCCGCGTGAGGACGGTGAGCGTTCTCGCTCGCGGAGCGGCAGTGGCAGCGGCGGGGGCCGCTCGCGCCGATAGTGAAGCGCGGTGACACGCCGGCGGGCGCGTTCCGCCGGACGGTGCTGCCCAATGGACTGACCGTACTCTCGGAGCATATGCCGGGAGTGCGGTCGGTCGCGTTTGGCGCGTGGGTACGCGCGGCGTCGCTGCACGAGCCGCGCGACAAGATGGGGGTGTCGCACCTGCTCGAGCACATGGTGTTCAAGGGGACGGCTCGGCGCTCCGCGAAGCAGATCGCGCTGGAGCTCGAGGCGCTCGGTGGCTCGCTCGACGCCTACACGTCGCGGGAGCACACGGTGTATCAGGCGCGCGTTCTCGACGAGCATCTCCACGTGGCCGCCGACGTGATCGGGGACTTCGTGTTCGCGCCACTGCTGCGGAAGTCCGACCTCGAGCTGGAGCGAAAGGTGGTGCTCGAGGAGATCGGGATGGTGGACGACACCCCCGACGACCTCGTCTACGAGCTGCACAGCGAAGTGCTCTGGGGGCGCCATCCATACGGCTACTCCATCCTCGGCACGCGCGACAGCGTCTCCTCGCTCAAGACGGGCGATCTGGAATCGCTGCACCATCGGGCGTACCATCCGGCACAGCTCATCGTGGCCGCGTCGGGCAACGTGGATCACGACGCGCTGCTCGCGGTGCTGGAGCGGACTGGCTGGACGGCGCGCGAGGGCGGCGACAAGACGCGGCTCGTCGTGCCCACGCCCGTGCCGGAAGTGCCGACGCGCAAGCATATGTCTCGCGATGGCGCGCAGACGCACATCGTCGTCGGCAGTGCGACGGTGGCGCATGGCGACCCTCGCCGCCACGCCATGGTGCTGCTCTCCACCCTGCTCGGCGGCGGCATGAGCTCGCGCCTGTTCCAGCGCGTGCGCGAGGAGCTCGGGCTCGCCTATTCGGTCTATACCTTCCAGTCATTCCACGCCGACGTCGGCATGCACGGCGTCTACGTGGGCACCGGTCCCGAGACGGCGCGCGAAGCGCTCGACGCCATCCAGGCCGAGCTCGCCGAGGTGGCGGCAAATGGCCTGCCGGCCGGCGAGCTGGCGATGGGTAAGAGCCAGCTCAAGGGACAGCTCACCCTCTCGCTCGAGAGCGTGACGTCGCGGATGTATCGGTGCGCCGGGGTTGAGCTCTACGGCGAGCCCTACCGCTCGCTCGACGAGATGCTCGCGCTGATCGATGCCGTGACGTCGGAGCAGATCGCCGACGTGGCGCGCGACTTCTTTGCGCCCGAGAGGCAGACAGTTGTGTCTCTCGGGCCGGGTGATGAGTTTTGACTCCTGTCGGGCGGCGTGGCGGTCAGGCGGTCGGGCGGTGAAACCGCGAATTGTGAGCTGCCAGACCGGCGCACCGCCCGACTGCCCGACCGGCTCACAGTGATCCCACTCCTACACGCAATCGCCCCATGAAGATCGGCGTCCCGAAAGAGATCAAGACGAACGAGAACCGCATCGCCCTCGTGCCGGCCGGTGCCGAGACGCTGATCGCGGCCGGCCATTCCGTGCTGATCGAAGCGGGGGCGGGCCTCGGCAGCGGCTTCAGCGACGCGGACTACACCGCCGTTGGCGCCAGGATCGGCAAGGATGCCGACACGGTGTGGAAGGAGAGCGACATGATCATGAAGGTGAAGGAGCCGATCAAGCCCGAGTGGCCGCGCATGCGAAAGGGTCAGCTCATCTTCACCTACTTTCATTTCGCCGCCGACAAGGAGCTGACGCAGGCGCACCTCGACAGCGGTGCCACCTGCGTGGCGTACGAGACGGTGGAGCTGCCGACGCGCGAGCTGCCGCTGCTCACGCCGATGTCCGAAGTGGCCGGACGCATGGCGGTGCAGGAGGGGGCGAAGTACCTGGAGAAGCTGTACGGCGGACGCGGCGTGCTGCTGGGCGGCGTCCCTGGCGTCGCGCCGGCGAAGGTGGTGATCCTCGGCGGCGGCATCGTCGGCATCAACGCTGCCAAGATGGCCGCGGGCATGGGCGCCAAGGTAGTGATCCTCGACATCTCCCTCGAGCGCCTGCGCTACCTCAGCGACGTGATGCCCGCGAACGTGCAGACCATCCACTCCAACCGCCACAACATTCTCGAGCAGATCGAGACGGCGGATCTCGTGATCGGCGGCGTGCTGATCCCGGGTGCGGTGGCGCCCAAGCTCGTGCGCAAGGAAGACCTCAAGCGCATGCAGCCGGGCTCCGTGATCGTCGACGTCGCCATCGACCAGGGTGGCTGCGTGGAGACCATTCACGCCACGACGCACGAGAACCCGACGTACGTGGTGGACGGCGTGATCCATTACGGCGTGGCGAACATGCCGGGGGGCGTGCCGCGCACGTCCACCCTCGCGCTCACGAACGCGACGCTCCCGTACGCCGTGCAGCTCGCGAACAAGGGCTGGAAGAAGGCGCTCAAGGAGAATCCGGCGCTGTTGAAGGGGCTGAACGTGACCGAGGGCAAGGTCACCTACGCCGGCGTGGCCGAGGCGTTCGGCATGAAGTTCCATGAGCCGGCGCAGTTCGTGTGACGCGGGTCTGACGGTCTGACGGCGACTGCGAAGGGCACATCGAACACGCCGCGATGTCTGATGCTTTGTTGTGACCGTCCGACCGTCCGACCGTCTCACTGTCAGACTGCCTCTCAAAAGCGACCTAGGTCACACTGGTGCAACGCCTTGCCGCTATGTTGCGCCAGGGGTAGGTTTCGACGTTTTCGCCCCTTGTTCGTGTACGGCTCGTTCCCTGCAAGTGGAGCGAGCGCCCCAACCCCGGATTGATGCGCTGGCCTTTCTTCAAGGCGGGAAGTCTCTTCCCCGCGAACGCGATCGGTGTGGACCTCGGCACCGCGAACACGCTCGTCTACGTCAAGGGCGAGGGGATCGTCCTCAACGAGCCGTCGGTGGTCGCGATCGACCGTGAGACCAAGCAGATCAAAGGGGTCGGTCTCGAGGCCAAGCGGATGCTGGGACGCACGCCGGAAGGGGTGATCGCGGTGCGTCCGATGAAGGACGGCGTCATCGCCGACTTCGACGTGACGGAGAAGATGCTGCGCTATTTCCTCAAGCTCATCATCGACAACCACGTCTTCAAGGTGAAGCCGCGCGTGATCGTGTGCGTGCCGAGCGGCATCACCGAAGTGGAGAAGCGTGCCGTGCGCGACTCCGCCCTCGGCGCCGGCGCGAAGGAAGTCTTCATGGTCGCCGAGCCGATGGCCGCGGCGATCGGGGTCGGCCTCCCCGTCGAGACGCCAACCGGGAACATGGTGATCGACATCGGCGGCGGGACGACCGAGATCGCCGTCATCGCCCTCTCCGGCATCGTCAGCGACACGTCGATCCGCACCGGCGGCGACGAGCTCGACATGTCGATCGTGCAGTTCATGCGCAAGAACTACAACCTGCTGATCGGCGAGCCGACGGCGGAGCAGATCAAGATCCAGATCGGCAGCGCGGCGCCCATCGGCGACGAGCGCGAGATGGAAGTGAAGGGGCGCGACCTCGTGTCCGGCATCCCGAAGACGGTGCG
>JALYXJ010000002.1 GCA_030947165.1 Gemmatimonadota bacterium | reverse complement strand
GGCCTCGAAGTCATCGTGGTGGAGAACCACGGTGTTCCGCTGGTGACCATCGAGGCCAACGCGCGTAACGGCTCCTTCACGCAGTCGCCTACCTACGAGGGGCTGTCGCACCTCTACGAGCACATGTTCTTCAAGTCGAATGCGACCTATCCGCAGCCGGAGCAGTTCGTCGCACGAGCGTCCGAGCTGGGTGCGGTGTTCAACGGCACGACGCAGGAAGAGCGAGTCAACTACTACCTGACGGTGCCATCGGACAGCACCATGCCGGCGATGGCATTTCTCGCGTCGGCACTGCGCAATCCGCTCTTCCGATCGGATGAGCTGGAGCGCGAGCGCGCCGTGGTGATCGGAGAATACGATCGCGCAGAATCGGATCCCGGCTATGCACTCCAGACGGCGATGGGGAAGACGCTCTGGGGTACCGCCTGGAGTCGCAAGAATCCGCTCGGCGAGCGCGCCGTCATCCTCAAGACGACGCCCGAACAGATGCGCACGATTCAGCGCAAGTACTACGTGCCCAACAATACCGCGCTGATCGTAGCCGGCGACGTGACGCCCGACTCGGTATTCGCCGCGGCCCGACGGCTCTTCGGCAATTGGCCGCGGGCGGCGGATCCATTCGTCACGGACCCCATTCCGGCCGTTCCGCCCCTGCAGGGCAACAAGGCGGTCATCGTGGAGCAGCCGGTGAACGTGGTGTACGTGATGCTGCAGTGGCAGGGCCCCGGAGCGCATACCGACATTCCCGCGACCTATGCTGCCGACGTGTTCTCGGATGTGCTCAACCAGCCCGGGTCGCGCTTTCAGCGAAAGCTGGTGGACAGCGGCCTCTGGCAGTCGATCACCGTGAACTACTACACGCTCAATCAGGTGGGGCCGATCACGGTCAGCGGCGCCGTGGCACCGGGCAAGGTGCGTGAGGCCATCGTGGCGCTCGACCGCGAGATGCTCGACGTGGTCAAGCCAGGTTACATCACGGCCGACGCCGTGGACGGCGTGAAACGGCAGCGCATCGTGGGCACGATGGAGAGCCTGGAGCGCTCGTCGGGTTTTGCGCACCAACTGGGCTTTTGGTGGGCGGTGACGGGACTCGACTACTTCTTCGGGTATGTGGACACGATGGCGAAGCAGACCCCCGACGATCTGCGGCGGTACGCCGCGCGGTACATCCTCGGCAAGCCGCGCGTGACGGGAGTGCTGCTCTCGCCGGAAACGCGACGCGAGATCAAGCTCACCGAAGCCGAACTCACCACGGGAGGCACGCCGTGAGCCGCCTCTCCCTGTTGGCGCTCGCGGCACTCGGCACGGGCATGACATTCGTCGCGGCCCTCCCCCTCCCGGCAACGACCGAAGCCGCACTCTCGCCGTCCGTGCCCGCTGCCGATACCGCCACGACGACCAAGTTCGACGTCGACGGCATTCCGGTGATTCTGCGCCGCAATACGGCGAACGAGGTCGTCGTCGCCAATCTCTATCTGCTTGGCGGCACACGACAGCTCACTCCCCAGACCGCCGGCATCGAGGCGATGCTGCTGATCGCCAGCGAGCGTGGCACGAGGAAGTTTCCCGGATCGGCGCAGCGCCAACGCACCGCTCGCCTTGGCAGCACGATCGGCATCGAAGCGGGCGACGACTGGAGTGCGATCGGCCTGCACGCCATCCGCAGCACCTTCGACTCGACGTGGGCACTGATGGCCGATCGCGTCACATCGCCAACGCTCGACGCCGGCGAAGTGGCACTCGTACGCGATCAGATGGTGACCGCCGCCCGCCAGCGCGGCACCGATCCGGATGATGCCGCCACCGAGCTGGCGGACAGCCTGCTGCATCAGAACCACCCGTACGCGATTCCCACCAGTGGAACGGCACGCTCGTTGGCGGCGATCACCGTACCGCAGATGCGGCAGTATCACGCACAACAGTTCGTCACGTCGCGCATGCTGCTCGTGGTGGTGGGCAACGTGGACCGCGCTCAGGTAGAGCGGCTCGTCCGCTCGACGCTCGCCACCCTTCCGCGTGGCACGTACAGGTGGACGCCGCCGCCTGCACTTCCGGCTGGCTCGAGCGCGGTGGCGTTCGACAACCGCCCGCTACCCACGAACTATCTCCTGGGCTACGTGCCCGGGCCCGCGGCCACGAGCGCCGACTACCCGGCCCTCCGCGTCGCCACCGCCGTGTTGTCGGGGCGGCTGTTCACCGAGGTGCGGTCTCGGCGCAACCTCAGCTACGCGGTGGAGTCGCCCTTTCTGGAGCGCGCCTACGCCGTGGGTGGTCTCTACGTCACCACGGTCGATCCAAACGCCGTGCTTCGCATCATGCGCGACGAGCTGAGCGCCCTCCAGAACGAGCAGGTGGAATCGGCGGGCCTCAAGCGACTCGAGCAGCAGTTCATCACCGAGTACTACCTGAAGAACGAGACCAACGCCGACCAGGCCAACGTGCTGGCCCGTGCCGAGCTGTATCAGGGCGACTATCGCGCCGCGGACCGATTCATGGAGGACATGCGGCGGGTCACACCCGCCGACGTCGAGCGCGTGGCCAAGAAGTATCTGACCAACTTCCGCTTCGCTTTCGTGGGCGACACGACGAAGGTCGATCGCTCACTGCTGGGACAGTTCTGACG
>JALYXJ010000468.1 GCA_030947165.1 Gemmatimonadota bacterium | reverse complement strand
CGCTACAGCGCGAACACGAACAGCATCCCGCCCCAGCTCGTCCAGCGTGCAAGGTCGGGCAGCGTGGATCCGCGTTCCCGTACGTCATAAGGTAGGTTCGCCGCCACGTCCCCGGCGATGAGCAGTCCCATGTCGCCGCCGATGCCCGCGTAGACGGCGACATACTGCTTGCCGTCGGGGCCGAGGTACGTCATGGGATTCCCGACGACGCCGGAGCCGACCTTGAACTTCCACAGCACCTCACCGGTCCGCGCATTCGCTGCCTTGAACCAGCCGTCGAGCGTCCCGTAGAAGACGACGTCGCCCTTGGTGGCGAGCGCGCCACCCCAGACGGGATACGGCTCCTTGATTCCCCACACCTTGCGGCCGGTGGTGGCATCCCACGCCATGAACTCCCCGCGGTATCCACCCGGTCCCGCCACCTCGGGTGCATTGCCGCCGATGTACGGAGTGCCGGCGATGTAGCTCACCGGACGCGCCTCGAAGTCCATGCAGAGATTGTTCGTCGGGACGTAAAACAGCCCGGTAGCCGGTGAAAACGCGGCGGGCTGCTGATTCTTTCCGCCCTCGAGGCTGGGGCAGATGTTGGTGACCTTGCCGGGGGCCTCGGTGGTCTTGCCATGCGCGATCTGCGGCCGCCCGGTCGCGAGATCGACTCCGGTGGACCAGTTCATCGGCACGAACGGCTTGGCGAGGATCACCTCACCGGTGGCGCGATCCATCGTGTACGCAAAGCCGTTGCGGTCGAAATGCACCAGCGCCTTGCGCGTGCGGCCGGCGATCGGGAGATCGACGAGGATGTTCTCATTGACCGCGTCGTAGTCCCACACGTCGTGCGGCGTAGGCTGGAACGCCCAGATCATCTCGCCGGTGTCGGCATCGCGCGCGATGATCGCCGCGCTCCACTTGTTGTCGCCAGGGCGCTGGCGGCCGTTCCACGGCCCGGGGTTGGACGTGCCGTGATAGACGAGATTCAGCTCGGGATCGTACGACAACCATCCCCACACCGTGGCGCCACCCTGTTGCCAGGTGGTGCTCGGCCAGCTCGTCGCCCCCTGATTCGGAGACTTGTCGACGGCGCCATAGAACGGCTTGAAGCGCGCGCCCACCTTGATGTCGGCATCAGGGCCGACGTTGTACGCCCGCCACGCCTCCTTGCCGGACACCGCATCAATGGCGGCGATCCAGCCCCGCACCCCCATCTCACCCCCGCTCGAGCCGACGATGACTTTTCCCTTCACGACGATGGGCGCCATCGTCATCGTCTCGCCCTTGCCGAGGTTGCCCATCCGGGTGCTCCAGAGGAGCGTGCCCGTGGCGGCGTCGATGGCGACGGTGTGTCCATCGAGAAGATTGTAGAAAATCTTCCCGTCGGCGTAGGCGGCGCCGCGGTTCACCACGTCGCAGCAGGCGATCCCGACCGCCACCTGCGAATTCTCGGGACGGACCTTCCACTTGAGCGGCTGACCTTCCTGCGCGAGGTCGAGCGCGTACGAGACGTTCGGGTAGGGCGTGACGATGTACATCGTGTTGCCGACGACGAGGGGCTGTCCCTCGTGGCCGCGGAGCACGCCGGTGGAGAAGGTCCACGACGCATGCAGGTTCTTCGCGTTGGCGACCGTGATCTGATCGAGGTCGCTGAAGCGCGAGCTGGAATAGTCGCCGGCGGGAATGGCCCACTCCCCCGGCGGTCCGCTCCGCGGCGCGGCGATGCGAGTGCCGGAGACGGTGACGGCCGTCGAGTCGCTCCTGTTCGACGTGGCCGCCTTGTCGCCGCGAGAGCAGGCACCGGCGATGCCGATTATCAACGAGAGCCCGTAACGGCGGAGCACGGTGTGACGTCCGGTCACGGCTTCTTCTCCGGCATGAGGTAATCCTGCGACGCGACGGCCTGCCACCGCCCATCCATGCGCACCCAGGTATCGGTGTAGCGGTAGCGCCGATCGAACGGGCCGCTCGGACCGCGTCCCTTCATGCGGAGGATGCCGGTCACCACAGCCGCGTTGCCGTAGACGTTCGCGCGCATGTCGGCATTCGACGCCTCGGTCACCGTGTCGCTGCCGGAGACGAAGGCGGCCATTCCCGCGTCGCGATCCATGAGGCCCGACTCGTCCGAGTAGACCCACCTGGGCGCGATCAGCCGACCGAGCGCCTTCGCGTCGCGGCGCACCACCGCCTGCGCCCACGCATCCTCGATGCGATACAGCTCGCGCTCCGTGGCCGACGGCTTGGCCGACGATCGCGTCTGCGCCTGCGCGGTCGGCGAGGGGCCCGCGACACCGAGCGCGATCAATGCCGCCACCAGGGCGACGCGACTACTCCCCAAAGCTCGGCTCATACTGTCCCTCCGGCGTGACCTGCAACCGCAGCCGATCGATCGTGCGGGCGCAGGTGTTCCAGCGAAGAATCGCGTCGTCGTTGCCGGGCTGGCGCAACTGCTCGGCCTTCTCGAACGCGTCCATCGCCGACCGGAGCGACTCGTAGGCCATCGCCTCGGCGTGCATCACGGCGTGGGCGAGCTGCGCATGGCCGAGGCGCTCGTCGATGATCCCGGCGTAATACGCCTTCTGGTAGGGATCCGTGATGCGCCCGAGCACCTCACGCGCGCGGCCGGCCAACTCCCGGGACTCGAACCCGAACTGGTCGGTGATGGCCAGCAGCAGCATGATGAGCACCGGCTGGTTGGCCGGGTCTACCTGGAGGATGTCGAGGCAGATGCTCTCGGTGGCCCACGACTGGTTGAGCAGCCGGTATCGCTCCGCCTTCTGCACGGCGCGAGGGATCGCCTCGCGCGAGATCGTCTTCAGTTCGGGCATGGCTGGTCTCCGTGATGCGGCGCTCGCTCAGCTCTTTCGGGGTCGGCGGACGAGTCGTACGAGGGCGCGGAGCGGATCGAAATACTGGTCCACCACGCGCTCCTTGAGCGGGATGATCGCGTTGTCGGTGATCGTGATGTGCTCCGGACACACCTTGGTGCAGCACTTCGTGATGTTACAGTACCCGATGCCGAAGTCCTCCTTCAGCTCGGCGGTGCGATCGGCGACGTCGAGCGGATGCATCTCCAGGGCCGCGGCATAGACGAGATAGCGCGGGCCCACGAACTCCTCGTGCAGGTGATGGTCGCGCAGGACATGACAGACATCCTGGCAGAGGAAGCACTCGATGCACTTCCGGAACTCCTGGACGCGATCGACGTCCACCTGGTCGATGCGCCAGGTCCCGTCGGGGGCGTCGGGAGCGCGCGGCGTGAACGGCTTGATGCGCGGCTTGACGCGGAAGTTCCAGGAGACGTCGGTCACGAGATCGCGCACGTGCGGGAACGCCCGCATGGGCTCCACGGTGACCGGCTCGTCGGTCGGGAGCTCGTCGAGGCGCGTCATGCACATGAGCTTCGGCTTGCCGTTGATCTCGGCCGAGCAGGAGCCGCATTTGCCGGCCTTGCAGTTCCAGCGCACGGCGAGGTCGTTGGCCTGCTCCGCCTGAATCTGATGCACCGCATCCAGGACGACCATGCCGTCGTTGACCTCGGTGCTGTAGTCGTGGAAGGCGCCGGTGCCGTCGGCACCGCGCCAGACCCGAAAGCTGCGCGTGCCATGGCCCACCGTACTATCCTGCGCCCGCTGCGCCGCGGTGTACGCGTCGCCGGCGCTTGAGGACGGAGTTGCGGGAGCCGTCATCACTGCATCTCCTTGATGATCGCCGCGAGCTCCGCGGGCAGCGGAGCGATCGGCTCGCGCACGAGCTCCATCGCTCCACCACTGCCGAGGCGCGTCACGTGATTGATCGTGCCGAACGCGGGATCCTTCTCGGGATAGTCGTCGCGAAAGTGCCCGCCGCGGCTCTCCTTGCGGGCCAGCGCGGAGCGTGTGATCGCCTCGGAGACGATGAGCAGATGGCGGAGATCCAACGCGGTATGCCAGCCGGGGTTGAACTCGCGGTTGCCGGGCACTGAAACGCGCTCGGCGCGGCGGTTGAGCGACTCGAGCTCCGCGAGGGCCTGTTGCATCTCCGGCTCGGCGCGCACGATGCCGACCTGGTTCTGCATCGTGGTCTGTAGCGATTCCTGGACCTGGTACGGGCCCTCCGTTCCGCCGTGCCGACTGAACGGAGCGAGCGCGCGGCTCGCCGCCTCCTCCACCTCGCCGGCATTCACCGAGACGGGTCGCTGCTCGCGGGCGTACGTGGCCGCATGCTCACCGGCCCGCTTCCCGAACACGAGCAGGTCGGACAGCGAATTGCCGCCGAGTCGGTTGGCGCCGTGCAATCCGGCGGCGCATTCGCCGCAGGCGTAGAGGCCCTGCACCGTGGACATCTGCGTATCGCCGTCCACGCGGATGCCGCCCATGATGTAGTGCGTCGTCGGGCCGATCTCCATTGCTTCCTTCGTGATGTCGATCCCCGCGAGCTGCATGAACTGGTGGTACATGCTCGGCAGCTTCTTCCGGATGTGCTCCGCCGCGTTGGGCAGGCGCTCCTTGATCCACGAGATGTCGAGGTACACGCCGCCGTGGGGCGAGCCTCGCCCTTCCCTGACCTCGCGCACGATCATCCGCGCGACGTGATCGCGGGTGAGCAGCTCGGGCGGACGGCGGGCTTCCTTGTCGCCCTGGGTGTAGCGCCACCCTTCCTCTTCGCTGTCGGCCGTCTGCGCCTTGTAGTTGTCCGGAATATTGTCGAACATGAAGCGCTTGCCGTCGCGATTTCGGAGCACTCCTCCCTCGCCGCGTACGCCTTCGGTGACGAGGATGCCCCGCACGCTCGGCGGCCAGATCATCCCGGTGGGATGGAACTGCACGAACTCCATGTCCTGGAGCGCTGCACCGGCGAGGTAGGCCAATGCGTGGCCATCGCCGGTGTACTCCCAGCTGTTGCTCGTGATGCTGTAGGCGCGCCCGATCCCGCCGGTGGCTACGATGACGGCTTTCGCCCGGAAGAGGCGGAAGCGGCCGCGCTCGCGGTCATAGGCGAAGGCGCCGGCGATGCGGTCGCCGTCGCGCAGCAGCGTCAGCACCGTGCACTCCATGTGCACGTCGATGCCCTGGTGGATGCCGTGATCCTGCAGCGTGCGAATCATCTCCAGTCCGGTGCGGTCGCCCACGTGCGCGAGGCGAGGATACCGATGCCCGCCGAAGTTGCGCTGAAGGATGCGACCATCCGCGGTGCGATCGAACAGCGCGCCCCACGCCTCGAGCTCCCGAACACGATCCGGCGCCTCTCGGGCATGAAGCTCGGCCATGCGCCAGTTGTTCACGTACTGCCCCCCGCGCATCGTGTCGGCAAAATGGACCCGCCAGCTGTCGCGGTCATCCACGTTCGCGAGCGCCGCCGCCACGCCGCCCTCCGCCATCACCGTGTGCGCCTTGCCGAGCAGCGACTTGCACACCACGCCCACGGAAACACCTCGTGATGCCGCTTCGATTGCGGCGCGCAGGCCGGCCCCGCCGGCGCCGATGACGAGGACGTCGTGGTCGACGGTCGTGTATTCAGGGATCACGGGAAACGACCGGTGAGACGTGAATCGTGAAGGGTGAATCGTGACGGCGTCAGGAAGCACGTCTCACCTTTCACGATTCACCTCTCACCGTGTTCAAGTGCACCGAGCCTCTCATAGGATCCGCCAATCGTGCCACACGCCCATCGAGCACAGGCGCACGTAGACGTCGGTGAACGCCACCCAGAACAGGCTCGCCCACGCCCAGTTCATGTGGCCGCGGTTCAGGCAGCTCACGCATGCATACGCCGAACGGCGCACGGGGCGCCCCGACAACCGATCGAGGTAGCCTCCGACGAGATGCCGCAGGGAGTGACAGCCGAGCGTGTATCCGCTGAGCAAGATCACGTTGGTCGTCAGCACCAGCGAGCCGACGCCGATGCCGAAGTGCTTTGCCCCGCTCGCGTCGGCGAAGCTGAAGCCCTTCCACGCGTCGCTCGCGAGGATGACGAGAAAGAGCAGCGCGAAGTAGAGGAAATAGCGGTGCACGTTCTGGAGGATCAGCGGGAGCGTCTTCTCACCGCGATAGCTGTTGCGCGGCTCACCGACCGCGCAGCCGGGGGGATCGGCCCAGAACGCCTTGTAGTACGTGCCGCGATAGTAGTAGCAGGTGAAGCGAAAGCCGGCCGGAAAGGGCAGGATCAGCAGCGCCGGCGAGATGGCGGGGATCCACCACGGGGCCTTGGTGAACCAGGCGTGCGGCGAGTTGCCGACGATGAGTGGTGAGTAGAACGGCGAGAGGTACGGCCCGTACTCGAAATGCGCGTTCTGGAACGCGGCCCACGTGGCGTACCCCAGAAAGGAGCTGAGCACCACGAATGCGCCCAGGGGCGGAAGCCACCATGCATCTCGTCGCATCGTCTCGCCGAATCGGCGACGAGTGAGCTGAACGACCGCTTGCCCCATCGAGTCCGTCTCCTTGGTTGCGGAGTCGGGCTAAGGTAGAGTCGGTGAAATGGGGTGGGAAGAGGTCGCGGCGTGGCGCGTGAGCAGCCTCCTGCTCAGCCGGTTGCGCTCTCCACGCTCGTCGTCACGGACCGCTCGCTCTCCATCCGCTCGAGGGACTTTTCCTGCTCGGCCAGGACGCGGCCGATGTTCAGCAGCATCACGAAGCGGCTTACGGTCTGCGCCATGCCGTCGAGATAGTCGGCCGGCACCGCCGTTCCGAATGAGGGGGGCGGCTCGACGGCGTCGGGCGCAAGCTCCAGCACGCCTCCGACCGCTGTCGCCACGAGCCCGATCGCTGTGGGCTCGCCGTCGACCAACAGCTCCACGACGACGATGCAGCCCCGCCCGATCACCGCAGTCGACCTCAGGCCGAACAGTTCGGCGAGGTCGAGAATCGGCACCGT
>JALYXJ010000462.1 GCA_030947165.1 Gemmatimonadota bacterium | reverse complement strand
CCCGTCCATGTCCATCACGACCTGCACGTGCGGCGTAGGACGGATGTCCTTGGCGTTCGTCACCATCGGTCGTGTGAACCGATGCACGATGAGGATCTTCGGCGGCAGGTTCTTCGAGCGCGCGATCTCGTCCAGGAAGTTCACCGCGTAGTTGACGTCCTTCGCGTCCAACGTGCCGATCTTCGAGCCCGGCACCTTGCCCGAGGTCGCCATCGCGAACTCCGGGTCGATCGCCAGGTGCACGTCCGGATTCTCGAGGAAGGGACGGAGACGCTGGATCTCGGCCTCCACCGTGCTCTTGCCCACCTGCACATCCAGGAAGAACAGCCCCTTCTTGGCCTTTGCCCACGAGTAGATCTCGTTCACCATCGAGTCGCGCATCTGAAGGCGGTACAGCCCGTTCTTGCCCGGGGCACCTTGCGCCACCGTGACGATGAGATGCAGTGCCGGCTGCACGGGATGACTTGGGTCGGCCTTCGCCCAACGCGCTACCTCGTGATCCAGCTTGGCGAGCATCGAGTCCTTCGGGTATTCGCCCAGCACACCCATCTTCTTTGAGAGCGGATTGCCGTAGAACGCCACCACACGCCTCGACGGGAACACGGACCCCGGCAGTGGCGCGGGCAATTTCACCGGCCACAGCTTGTCGAGCACGCTGTCGCTCTTCGTCATGCTGGCCAGCGCCACGCTGTCCTTCCGGGCGCGTTTCGGCAACGCGTCGGTGTGATTCCCTGCTGCCTCGAGCGCCTTCCGTTCTTCTTCCGCTGTGGGCCCCGCTGGGGAGACCGCCGCGAGCCGCGCGGAGTCGCTCTTGGCCGCCCCTTTCGCGTCAGGCGTGGGTGAATTGGCCGAGCCGGCCTCGGGCCGTTTGTCCTGGCAGGCCGCGCCTGCCACGAGGGCAGCCGACAGCAGCGACATCAGAAGCGCACGGTGGCGACGGAACTGGCGAATTATTGTCACGTCTGGGGATTAGTGAGTGGGGAGGGGCCCGCTGGCGCCGTTCGGTCATGCTAGTGACGCGCCGACCACGCGCCAAGCCCCGTACACCGCCACTTAGGCAAAGGATGCGCCTGTCGCCCGTTGACTCCGCGCGTCGCCTCCCGATAGGCTTGATCCCATGGCTGACGACTGTCGCGAAACCACCCCCGGATGCGCGCTCACCCTGCTTCTCCTCGACGCCGCGCGCGCCGTGGAGGCCCGGGCGGAGGGCGCGCTGGCCGAGGTAGGCTTGTCGCTCGCCAAGCTGGGCGCGCTACGCCACCTGATGCTCGCCGCCGAGCCGCTCACGCTGTCCGCGCTCGCCGAGCGGCACTGTTGCGGAAAGTCCAACGTGACGCAGCTCGTCGATCGCCTGGAGTCCGACGGATACGTGACGCGGGAGAGCGACCTCGGCGACCGGCGCACCGTGCGCGCCGCCGTCACGCCGGCTGGTCGAGCCGCCTACGAGCGGGCCAGCATTCTGCTCGCCGAGCATGAGCGCGCCATCGACGCGCGGCTGGGCAGCGGACCGCGGGCCGATCTCGCCCGCGGCCTGAAGGTCCTCCGCGAAGCCTGAATCGCGATCGTCGTCAGGGGACGGTGGCCGCGTCCGGCTTGGGTGGCGGAGGCTGGCCTGACGGTGCGGCTGGCGCGTTGGGCGCTGGCGTCGCCGGGTTGTCCGGATGCCCGAACAGGCCTTCGATGAATGGTTTGGCGATGCAGTCGTAGAAGCCGCGGCCCTTGCAAATCGACGTCGCCTGGCCCTCCACGAAGTTCTTCACCTTGCTCGGATACGTGTGGCAGCGCGGCGTATTGGTTCCCTTCACGCAGCCGTTGTAGCGCAGCAGCGCCGTCGCCCAGTCCCGCGATCGCACGGCGCCGCCCTTGGTCTTGGGATTGAAGTACTGACTCAGGATGAACACTCCGTACTTCACGTTCGTGGAGTCCGTGGCGAGATCCTGTCCGAACAGCTTGGTCATCTCCTTCGTGAGCCAGACTTTCGGATACACCTGCATCAGCCCCACGGCGCCCACGTTCGACTGGGCGTTGGAGACGAAGCGCGAGTTCTCGGTGAGCATCACGCCGAAGATGATCGCCGGCGAGATGCCGCGCACGTACGCCTCGCGCACCGCATACTGCGCAATCGAATCCGCGCGCGCCGAGTCTACTTGCTTCAGGCGCATCACGTCCTCGTAGAAGTTCCGCTTCTCCTCCTGGAACTTCGGCGTCGCCATCAGTTGATCCACCTGCGTGCTGTCGCCCGGCGCGATGACCGACGCCATGCCCGGCGCATTCTTCCGGAGCTCGTCTCCGAGCGTGCCTCGTGTGGCGTATACGGGACGCGTGTACCGCACGGCGAACACGATCACGAGCACCAGCACGACGATTGCGCCGAGGGTGCGCAGCAGGTTCATGACGGGGGAAGTGGCGCGCTTCGCGCCTCGGCGGCCGCTTGCTTCGCCGCCCTCTCGGCGATCGCCGGTTGTCCGGCGATCGCCCGAGGTCTCACTACCGTCCACGAAAGCTCTTAACGAAAGACGCCGAAGTGGCCGAGCAGCCACCACAGGATGAGAAAGATCAGGACGGTGCTGAAGCACCCGCCGCCCATCTTCTTCGCTCCATAGCCCGCGGCGAGGCCGCGCAACAGTTTGCTCATGAAACACTCCAAAGGGTGCGCGTCGCCCTTCCGAAGTGCAGGAGCCGTACCGGCGGGCGCTCTCGCCCGCCGAGATCAGCGGGGTGCGGGCGCCATCTGTGTCGGGCCGAGTGCCTCATGCGAGAGCACGGGTGGCGCGGCTACGGCGCCGCCAGTGAGGCTAACGGCCGATTGCATCGACGACGCCGTTGACTCGTCGCTCGACTGCGGGATACGGAACCGCAGCGGATCCACCTGCCGCCCACGCACCAGCACCTCATAGTGCAGGTGTGGCCCGGTCGTGATCCCGCTCCGTCCCACGGTCGCGATGAGCGCCCCATGCGCCACCTGATCGCCGACCGCCACCATCGCCTTCTTCAGGTGCGCATAGCGCGTCACGATCCGATTCTCGTGCTGAATCTCCACGACCAGGCCGAAGCCGAACTTGCGCCCGACGAACCGCACGCGGCCGGCGGCGGGCGCGCTGATCGGCGTCCCCGTCGGTGCGGCGACGTCCACCCCGAGATGCGGGCGCCGAATGTGGAGAATCGGATGGCGTCTCGAGCGCGAGAAGCCGCTCGCGATGCGGCCGATCACCGGCAGCCCTTCCACGCTCGGCTCGGACACCGCCACCGGCTCGCCCTCATCGTCGCTTCCCAGCGCGTCGGCCGGCAG
>JALYXJ010000457.1 GCA_030947165.1 Gemmatimonadota bacterium | reverse complement strand
CGCACGAGCAGCGCCGGGTACGTCGACGCCGGACGCGTCACCGCCCGCACGGGGTCGCCCGCCTTCGGACCGCCGAACACCGCCACCTGCGTGAACCCTTCGTTGAAGTAGAGCGCGTCGACGCCAGCGGCGTACGGCTCGTCCAGATCGTCCCACGCCCAACCGAAGCCGAGCGGCGAATCGGTGAAGGGAGACGGCGCGCCCACCAGGCGGCCGTGCACACGCGTCACACCGCGCGCACGCAGCGAGTCGGCGAGCGCGCGCAACGGGATGAGCGCGTCCTTGAAGGCGCTCGTGCTCACGGAGGGATCGCCAGTGCCGCGCACCACGAGGTCGCCCTGGAGCACACCATTTCGTACGGCACCGCGGGCAAAGAGCGTCGTCGGCCACCGATAGCCCGGACCCAGCAGCGTCAGCGCGGTCGAGCCGGTGATCAGCTTCTGATTCGAGGCCGGCATGAACAGCTTGTCGGCATTGCGCGTGTACAGGGTCTCGGCCCGCTCGGGATCGACGACGAGCAATCCCCACTGCGCGCTACGGAACTCCGGTGCGTCCACGAGCGAGTCGATGAACTGTCGCAGCGCTGCCCGGCTGGTGGTCTGCGGTGGCGACTGGGGCTGGCCCTGTGCCTGGGGCTGAGCTTGCGGAGCGCCGGACGTGCCGGACGCCACGGTTGCGCACCCTGCGAAGACGGCGAGAAGCGCGAGTGTGAGCGCGGCGCGAGAGCGAGGAGGATACATGAGTGGTCGACAGGCGGCGGACGGTCGCGGACGAGCGCGAGGGACGATGTAAGATGGCGCCCGCGCCAACGAGAAACGAGCGCTACGCCGGCCCGAAGTCGCCGCCCAGGGCCGCGAGGTCGTCGGGCGAGTCCACGCTCTCGAACAGCTGTGCCGGGTCGCCGAACGACGCCAGCGCCTGATCGTCCAGAGTGATCACCCCGGGCAGTGCCTCGAGGAGCGCCGCGGCGCGCCGCTCGCCGTGCTCGAGTAGCGCACGGCACGGCAACAGCGCGTCTGGAGGATAATACGCACAGAGCGGCTCGATCCATCTGGCGGTGCCATGCATCGGCGCCGCGGGCGTCCCTGAGCGCTCGCCTCGTTCGCGCAGTGCCTGCAGCAGCGCGCCGGTCACGAACGGCATGTCCCACGCAACCACGAGCACCGCAGCCCCTCCAGCGGCGCCCAGTGCGGTGGCAAGCCCCATGAGGGGGCCACGGCCCGGCGTGACGTCGGGGACAACACGCTCACCGGCGAACCAGGTGACGGCCCGGGGATCGTTCGCCACGACGAGACGGGTCTCCGTCGCGTCGCGAAGGGCGCCCAGCACGCGGTCGGCGATTCGCACGCCGTCTATCGTCGCCAGCCCCTTGGGCCGCCCCCCGAAACGACGCGCGGCGCCCCCCGCGAGAAGGACGCCGACACACTGAGTGGGGCGCGAGCCACGACTCAGATGCGCAGCCCTCGATGCTCGGCTGCCAGGTCGAGTTCGGTCGTGAGCGCACGCTCCACGATGAACGACTCCACGCCCTTGCGCGGCCGTTCCTTGATGAACCGTCCGCAGGCGTTGCACATCACGAGGTCGTAGCCGAGCGCCGGATTCGAGATGCGGGCGATGGCTGGCGACACCTCGGTCTCGCAGCCGAGGCAGCCGCTATGCTTCGCTCTCCACTGGGCGTCACAGCGGGCGCACACCAGCGTCCGCTGGGCGCCGCGCTCCACCAGCACGATGTCCGGCGCACCGCCGCAGCAGGGGCAGACGGTGCGCGGCCAGCCGCGCCAGAGCGCTGGCGATCCCACCCGCGTGCTGGCTGCGCGAAGGACGGCATTGCCCACGACGATCGCCACCTGCCGAGCGACTCGGCGGCGTGGATCGCGTGGCGTCCGGTCGCCGGTGAACCAGCCGCTGACCATGTCGTCCACATCGAGCTCGCCGTCGAGGAGGGTGCGTCGATCGTCATTGGAGACGAAGCCCGCCACCTCGAACGCGTCCAGCACGCGCACGAAGCGGGGCAGGAGATCGCCGCACGATTGCAGGATGCGCAGGGCGTCGTAGGCCACCTGGCCATTCCTGATCCGCCGCTGCGCGGCGTCGGGCTCAACGGCCGGCGTGCAGCTGCTCAGCAGCTCGGCGTGAACATGCAGCACTGGCGCGAACTGCTCGACGAGCGTGCCGCGGACGGTGGCGGGGCGGGGCGGGGATGCGGCGGACACGAGACCTCCAATTCGGCGCGCTCGCCATCAGGCCCGATGCCCGCGGCGCGACGCGTCGCCCCTAGCACGACCGAAGGGCGTCGAACGTCACTCGCCGGCCTCAGCCGGGCTCGTACGTCGCGCTGAGCGTCGAGTCCTCTGCCACGATCACCCGCGTGACGCGTGCCGCACCGCCAAGTGCACCTTGCACGCGCTCAGCGATGAACCGCGCGAGGTTCTCACCTGTCGGCATGAGCTTGCCGTCGGCGAACTCCGGCAGATCGAGGTTGAGGTTCGCGTGATCCAGCCGGTCGCGCACCTCGCGCTGCAGCGCGCGGTCGAGGATGGCGAGGTCCGCCACGAAGCCGGTGATCGGGTCGACGTCGCCGGTGACCGTGACGTCGCACGCATACGTGTGGCCGTGGTAGTTCGGCCGCGCGCACAGGCCGAAGGTCGCCGCGTTCTTCTCGTCGCTCCACTCGGCGACACGATACCGATGTGCCGCGGCGAACGTGATGCGGCGGGTGAGAAAGGTGGGCATGCGCCAAAGCTAGACGGTGAGCGGTGAATCGTGAACAGTGAGTCGTAACCGAAAAGGGCACACCGACTCAGTTCTGGTATGCCCTACCATTCACTTCTCACCTCTCACCGGCCCTAGTGCCGTTCCCCCATGTCCGCCGGGCCGGCGTCGTTCCCGCTGAAGCCTTCCGGCGTGGGGCTCTGGGGCGGGTTCCAGGTCATACCCTCGCCCATCGCCTGCTCGTAGTCGGTTGTCCCCTCGAGGTCCTCCTGCGCGCTGTCAGCGAGATGCGCCGACTCGTCGCTCAACGGGACCGCCACGTCGCCGAGCAGCGTGCCGGAGCGGCGCTCCTCGTCGGCGAGATGCTCGTCGATGTCCACGGGACTCTCGGCGCGCCGGATCTGATCCACGACGAGGTCGTTGCTGAATTCCACGATGCCCAGCACGTCGGTGAGCACGTGCTCCGCGATGCGCTTCTCGCCCTCCGTGCCGACGCGGCCGGACAGGGTCACGCGATTGTTCGACGCGGTGACGGTGATGTCGTCGACGTCGAGGCCCGAGTGCGCCGCCAGTTGTTCCAGCACGAGGTCGCGCAGCTCGCGGTCGTCGAGCTCCTCGATGTCGTGCATGTTCTCGTAGTCGCGCTCGTGCGCCATGATCGTCGCCGGAAAGAGGGTCGCCCGCGGTGCCGCGTCAGATCATCGTCCAAACAGATACGACACGCCCAGGGTCATGCCCAGGTGGTGCGTATAGGGCGAACGCGGAGTCGAGACATCGAGCACCGCCGTGTTGTCGCTGGCGAGACGGTAGTAGGCGTCCGGATAGGAGAGCTTGAACACCCGATCCGTGAGGTCGCCGCGAAGCTGAAAGCGGCCACCGGGCACTACCTTCACGCCGCCGCCGAAGGTGAATGCAAAGGGGGTGCCGAACGAGTACCCCGAGGTCGCGTCTTTCGCCGGGCTCGAGACGACGCCCAACCCCGCGCGCACCTGCGGGACGAGAAGGTGCCAGCTCTTGCGGCCCGTAAGGTTCAGGGCGAGCGCAAGGTCGGCGGAGTAGACCGGCGCGCTCTCCGTGCCGACGCTGCGCGTCGCCCTCG
This sequence comes from Gemmatimonadota bacterium, assembly GCA_030947165.1. The sequence continues at coordinate 1,360 of JALYXJ010000457.1, read as the reverse complement.
GCTTCGACGGATCCAGCACATCCCGATCGGAGAAGGTGCGCGTGATCTCGCTGCTCAACGCGAGTGGACCCACGATGCTCAGCTCGTATCGCAGCCCGAGCAGCGGCGCGCTCTTCGGCGCCACGCCCGCCGGATCGTGACGCGTCCGGGTATAGCCGAATTCCAGCGTGAGCTCCTGCGAGTGTTCGAGGTCGGAGTAGGGGCTCGTCGCTGGAGAATGCCCGACCACCTGGGCCGCGGCGGGAATCGCGACGAGCCATGCCACCGCAGCCAACAGAAATGCCTTCACGTTCACTCCGATGGAACCTGGGAAATTGTCGTCACGCGAAACGCAGGTCGCGTCCCGTCATTTCACGCGGTTGCTCCACGTTGAGCAACCGCAATATCGTCGGACCCACGTCGCAGAGGGCACCGCCGCCGCGCAGACCGACCTTCGCCGAGCTGTCCGCATCGACGTACAGGAAAGGGACCGGATTCGTCGTGTGCGCCGTATGCGGCCCGCCGGTCTCGGGGTCGATCATCATCTCGCAGTTGCCATGATCGGCTGTCACGAGGAGCCGCGCGCCGGCCAGCTCCGCGGCGGCCACCACCCGCGCCAGGCAGGCGTCCACCGTCTCCACGGCCGTGAGCACGGCGGGAATCGACCCGGTATGTCCCACCATGTCCGCGTTGGCATAGTTGCAGAGGATGAAATCGTGCTCGCGTGCCGCGATCGCCGCCGTCAGCACGTCGGTGATCCCGGGCGCGCTCATCTCAGGCGCCAGATCGTACGTCGCCACCTTCTGGCTTGGCACCAGCCGGCGATCTTCGCCGGGAAACGGCGTCTCGATGCCGCCGTTGAAGAAGTAAGTCACATGCGCGTACTTCTCGGTTTCCGCCGTCCGCAGGTTCGTCAGCCCCGCCGTCGACAGCACCTCGCCCACGATGTTGGCCATCGACTGCGGCGGGAAGGCGACGCGTACCCCCCACGCCTCGAACTGCTTGTCGTATTGCGTCATCGTCGAGACGCGCACGCGCGGGCGGGCACCGGTGTCGAAGTCGTGGAAGTCCGGCTGCGCGAGCACGCGCACGATCTGCCGCATCCGGTCGGAGCGGTAATTGAAGCAGATCACCTCGTCGCCGTCGCGCATCGGGGCAAGCGGCCGGTCGGCCAGGTCTGCGATGGCGGTCGGAACGATGAACTCGTCCGTCTCGCCGCGCTCGTACGCCTGGCGCACCACGTCCAGCGGGTCGGTGGCACGCGGCGGCGCCCCGAGCACCGCGGCACGATACCACTTCTCGGTGCGCTCCCAGCGGTGATCGCGGTCCATGCCGTAATAGCGACCACCTACGCTGCCGATCGCCGCGCGACCGGCGATCT
>JALYXJ010000442.1 GCA_030947165.1 Gemmatimonadota bacterium | reverse complement strand
CCTGATTGATGACCGGGTTGCCGAACCGGATGCCGATCGGGCCGTAGAAGAAGTTCTGCACGCCGTCGATCTTGACGATCTCGTTCTTGTAGTGGCTGCCGTTGAACGTGGCGTTCCACCACGAGCCCCGGTGGCCGACGGAGAAGTCGAAGCCCGTGTTCTTGATGCTCCCGATGTTGACGAACGGCGGGCTGGCGACGCCCGCCGTGGCCGGCAGCGCCGGATTGAAGAGCAGATTATTCGTCGTGCGCTTGTACACGTCGAGCACGACGTCGAGCTGGCGGTCGAAGAGGGAGAGATCGGCGCCGACATTCTGCGAGCGATTCTCTTCCCACTTCAGGTCGGCGTTGCCGATGGAGCTGAGACGATATCCGGGGACTGTGCTGGTGTTCGATCCCGTGACATCGTAGAAGGTGTCGCCGCGATCGCCGCCGAACTGCGAGACGATGCGCCCGGTCGGGATGCGCTGGTTGCCGGTGACGCCCCACCCATACCGGAGCATGGCGTCATTCACGAACCGGTTCTCCTTCATCCACGACTCGTTGGTGATGCGCCATCCCAGGCCGATCGCCGGGAACGTGCCCCAGCGATTGGTAGGTCCGAGGCGGGACGAGCCGTCCGTCCGTACCGTCGCGCTCAGGACGTACTTGTCGGCGAAGCTGTAGTCGGCCTTCCCGAAGAAGGAAAGCAGCGCGTACTGGCCGCCCGTGCTGGAGACGTTGATCGACTTCGCGTCGCCGAGCGCCGGCTGGATGTATCGGGAATCGAGGCTGGTGTTCAGCAGGCTGCCCATCGACGCCTGGATGTACCGATTGTTGCCCGCGTTCGCTTCCTGCCCGACCAGCAGGTTGAAGCTGTGCTGATTGAGCTGCTTGAGATACGTCGCCGTGTTGCTCCACGTCCAGTCGGTGAACTGGTTCTCATTCTCGTTGATCGAGTTGGTGAGCGTCGGCTCGGAGTTCTCCGGGGTGATCGCGGTGTAGCCCTGGAACGACGACTGTCCGACGTTGAACCCGAACCTCGTCCGCGCCGTGAGCGCTGGGATCAGCTCATAGCTGGCGAACACATTGCCGAAGACGCGGTTGTTCCGGTTGAGGTTGTTCCTCGACTCGTAGGCGATCTTCAGCGGATTGGTGTTGTTGCCGAGCCCGACGGCCTTTCCCGAGGCGAAGTTGCCGTTGATGTCGTACAGCGGCACGACGGGCTGCATGAGGATGTTCTTGCCGAGGATGTTCCCCTCGCCGAAGGCGTCATCCGAGATGCCGCCGTACGACCGCTCGAGGCCGATCGCGAGGTTCTCGCCGAAGGTCAGCCTGCTCCGCCGGAACTCCGTGTTCACGCGCACCGTACCGCGCGTGTAGTCGTTGTACTTCGCGGTGCCGGCCTGATCGTAGTAGTTGAACGACACCCCGTAGGTATTATCCGGGCTGCCGCCACCCACGTCCATGTTCACGTCCTTGAGCGGCGCCGAACCGAAGACCGCGCTCCACCAGTCGGTGCCCTGGCTGCCCGGCATGATCAGGCTGCTGGGGTACGAGTAGGTAGCCGGGTTGACGGTGGAGCACGGCCCCGTTCCTCCCGCCGGCCCGCAGTTGTTCGGCCAGGTGTAGTTGGGAACCGTCGGGTTGTTCGGATCACCGTAGATGTTCGTCGGGACCGGCAGATTCGCGTTCAGGTAGCTCGCCTTGACGACCTGGAAGTAGTCGAGGGCGTTCCCGATCAGGAAGTCGTCGTAGCCGCGCGTCGGGGTGGCCATGCCCGTTCTCAGCCGCAGTGTGCTGCGCGGCGTTCCGAGCAGACCCTTCTTGGTTGTCTCGATGACCACGACGCCGTTGCTGGCGCGCGAGCCGTAGATCGACGCCGCCGAGGCATCCTTCAGCACCTGGATCGACGTGATGTCGTCGGGGTTCAGCCAGTTGATGTAGGTGTCCTGAACCGGTGTACCGTCCACGACGTAGAGCGGGTCGTTGTTCTGGAAGGAGCTGACGCCGCGGATGCGAACCGTGCTCCGCGAGCCGGGCGAGCCGCTCGATTCGACCGTCACACCGGGCGTGACCCCGGCGAGCTTCTGGAGCACGCTCGCGCCGGTCTCGCGGGTGATCGCGTCGAGGTTGACGCTGGCGACGGCACCGGTGATGTCGGCGCGCCGCTGCGACGTGTACGACGTGACCACCACCTCCTCGAGGTAGGCGATCCGCGACATGACCACGTCGACCCGGGTGCGCCCGGAGATCGACGTCTCCACCGACTTCTGCCCGACGAGGGCGAAGCGCAGCACGCCGTCGGCCGGCGCGTTGCCGATGAGGTACCTCCCGTTCGCCGCGGTGACGGTGCGTGCATCCGTCCCCTGCACGGTGACCGAGACGCCTTGCAGCGGCCCGCCCTCGGGAGTGGTCACGGTGCCGGTCACCGTGATTCGCTGACCCGACGCCGCACGGCTCAGGGCCAGCACGCACAACAGGCTCACGCCCAGCGCACGGAGTGCATAGCGCAGGGCCTTCCGGAACGAGCTCGTGCCAGGCGGCACTTTCCTGCTGGTTGCCATCTCTGTCGCGTACATGCTTTGCTAACCCTCCCCTGGTCGTCGCATGGATTTCAGACCCTTCATCTCGATCAACTGCCGGTACGTAATGAGCATGACGTCGCGGGCGCGGACCGTGTCGCGAAACCGGCCGGACGTCAGTGCATCCAACTCTCCCTGACGATTCCTGCTCATGTCGGGGAGCCCACCATCCACGTTCATGTCGATGAGTGCGCCGAGCTCCGCGTCGCCGGTCTCCTGATACATGGGAGCCGCGAACATCACCGAGACGGAGACGGGCATGCCGGTCGTGATGAGCCGCTCGAGCGCCATGTTGACGCTATGGCTCATCCCGCCGTCGTCGCTGCGCACGATCAGGTAGATCGGCTCGGAGCGGGCGGCAAGGCGCGGCGCCGTCGCCTGGCCAACGACATTAGTCGGCGAGACAAACAAAAGGGCGCTGGAGAGGAACAGCTCGAGCGAGTGAAGCGACCGCGTACGACCTCCGCCAGTGGGGAGCTGGTGGGTGGGAAGGTCAGTGACAGGGCTACATCGCACTGTTGATCGGAGCCCGCGCTGACTACAGCTCGGGCCCGGCATCGCCTGTGATACGGAGCGCGCCGGAAGTTGTCAAGTACATGATCCAGGAGCGGCGCATCGGCTGGCCGGACCCAGCCCCCGTTCCTATTGTTGGTGGACCACGCCTCGTCTCACTCCGCCACATTTGTTAGTGGGCGACACGAAACACCGGCGTGCACCTCGGTCCGGCTCGCCACCCCCAGATCAGATGCCCTACCCAGTCGCCCGCGTCATCAACCTCGTTCCCCCCGAGTCGCAGCGGCTGTTGAGCTCCAGCGTGGCCGACGCCGAGCGCCGGCTCCTCGCCCCCGACGCGAGCGCGGCGCTCGAGATCGAGGGGTCGTTCGCCCTCATCGCCCAGGACGGCGAGAAGGTGATGCTCGCGCGGAGCCTCGACCGTCCCCTTCGCTACTTCCTCGCCAAGGCGGCCGACGGTCCGGTGCTGATCGTCGCCGAACGGATCGACGCGATCGCGGCGGAGCTGACGCGCCTCGGCTGGGCCGATCAGTTCCACCCGAGCTACACGCGCATGGTGCCGGCGCACCACGTCACCACGCTGCGATTGCTCGGTTGTCCGGATCCGAACCCCGTCCACTGCCGCTTCTTCGACCCGCCGCGCGGCACGCTGCCGCCGGACCTGGACCTCATCGGTCGCCACTACATCGAAGCCGTGTACACCGAGCTGCGACAGTGGCTCTCGGCGCAGGATCCAGCGGCGCCGATCGGCGTGCCCTTCTCGGGCGGCATCGACAGTGGGGCCGTGCTGCTCTGCCTCTACCAGCTGCTTCTCAACGAAGGGCAATCGCCCGCTCGGCTGAAGGCGTTCACGCTGTCGGTTGACGGCGCCGGCGACGACGCAGCGCAGGCCCGTGCTTTCCTATCGAATACCGGGCTGGAGTTCGTCGGCGAAGTCATCGACGTCCCATCGAGTGCGCTGGACCCGCTGCGGGCTGTGGCGGTGATCGAGGACTACAAGCCGCTCGACGTGGAATGCGCCGCCGTGAACCTCGGGCTGCTCGCCGCCATTCGCGACCGCTATCCCGAGTGGCGCCTGCTCGTGGACGGCGACGGCGGCGACGAGAACCTCAAGGATTATCCGATCGAGGAGAACAGCGAGCTGACGATTCGCAGCGTCGTCAACAATCGCATGCTGTACCACGAGGGATGGGGGGTCGAGTCCATCAAGCATTCGCTCACCTACTCGGGCGGCTACAGCCGCGCCTGCGTTCGCAGCTACGCCTGTGCACGCGAGTACGGCTTTGTGGGGTTCAGCCCGTACACGTGTCCTTCCGTCATCGCGGTGGCCGAGGGCATTCCATTCGCCGAGCTGACGGCCGGCTCGCACGAGCGGCTGTACGCGCTCAAGGGAGAGATCGTGGCGCGCGGCATCCGCTCGGTGCTCGGGGGAGAGCTCGAGATGCCGGTCTTCCCCAAGCGGCGCTTCCAGCACGGTGCCGTGGCCGCGGGGCAGGCCGCCCGACTGTTCCCGCAGAGCGAAGCGCGCTATCGACGTCACTATCAGACGCTGCACGCCGCGGTGTGAGCGCCGCCGATATACGGATCCGGAGCTTTCGCGCGGCCAAGCCGGTCGTGGATCCGTACGCCGCGCACGGGGCGGTGGTGGAGGTTGAACGTCGGCCCGATCGAACAGGAGGACAGACTGAGCACACGCTGACGATCTTTCTCGCCGGCGCGGAGTGCCCGTTCACCTGTTCGTTCTGCGATCTCTGGCGCTACACGATCGACGGCCCGACGCCGGTTGGCGCCCTGCCGACGCAGATCGCGGCGGTGTTGGAAAAGCTCGACGCGTCGGCGCCGAGTCCCGACCGGCTCAAGCTGTACAACGCCAGCAACTTCTTCGACCGGCGTGCCGTGCCGGCGGCCGACCTGCCGCGCATCGCCGAGCTGGCATCGTCGTTCTCCGGCGTGACGGTCGAGTCGCACGCGAGCACGATCGGACCTCCGGCCCTGGCGTTCGCGCGACGGCTCACGGGGGGAGGGCGCCTCGAGGTCGCGGTCGGCCTCGAGACGATCCACCCGCTCGCGGCGGCGCAGCTCAACAAGCGGCTCGACCTCCACGTGTTCGACAACGGCGCGCGCTGGCTCGCCGACAACGGCATGGACCTGCGCGTCTTCGTGCTCCTCGGCGCACCGCACGTCCCGACGGTGGAATCGGTGGAGTGGACGGTGCGCACCGTGGAGCATGCCGCACAGCGCGGCGCGTCGATCGTGTCGATCATTCCCGTGCGCGGCGGCAATGGTGAGATGGAGCGGCTCGCGGCGCTCGGCCACTTCACTCCGCCCACCTTGTCGCAGCTCGAGGACGCGCTCGACCGCTGCCTGCCGATCACGGGCACCGCCGTCACCGCCGATTTATGGGACATCGAGCGGCTTGGTGGGTGCGGCTCCTGCCATGACTCACGCGTCGAGAGGCTCCGGCGGCTGAACGTCGGCGGGCGCCCCGAGCCTCGCATCGCCTGTGCGCAGTGTGAGCTGTCGTCGTGACAGGGGCGGAGCGGTGCGAGGTCGCGATCGTCGGGAGCGGATTCGCCGCGTCGCTGCTGGCGCGCGTGCTCGCGGTGCTCGGCTACGACGTCGTGTTGCTCGAGCGCGGAAGCCATCCGCGCTTCGCCATTGGTGAGTCGTCGACCCCACTGGGGAACCTATCGCTCGAGCGGCTTGGACTACGCTATGGGCTGTCGGACTGCTACCACCTGGCGACGCATGGTCGCTGGCTAGCACACCATCCCGAGCTGCGTCGCGGCCTGAAGCGCGGCTTCACCTTCTATCGGCATCACCCGGGCGAGCCGTTCGCCGATCGCGGGCTCGAGTCGGAGCGGCTCCTCGTGGCCGCCAGTCCGGACGACGCGCTCGCCGACACGCACTGGCTGCGCGCCGACGTGGACCACCATTTCGTCCGCGAGGCCGTGGCGGCCGGGGTGGACTATCGCGACCGCGTCGGGCTGACGAGCGCGGAGTTCGACTCGGATGGCGCTCTCCTGCGTGGAGCTCGAGCGGGGACGAGCTTCACGCTGCGAGCGGATTTTCTCGTCGACGCATCCGGGCCCGGCGGCTTTCTCGCTCGACAGCTCTCCATTCCGTCGGGACTCGAGCGCACCGAGACACGCTCGTCGCTCGTGTGGAGCCACTTCGAGGGAGCACGGCTCATGCGCGACGTCGCGCCGGGATTGCCCGACGGCCCGTACCCCGATGACTGGGCGGCCGTGCACCATGTGATCGACGAAGGCTGGATGTACTCCCTCCGCTTCGATCACGGTGTAACGAGCGCCGGATTTCTCGTCACACCGCGCGGACAGGCGACGCTGAACGCCAACGAGACGGATGGGCCGACGCTCTGGCGCGTCCTGCTCGCGAAGTATCCGACGATCGAGGCCCTGTTCGGCGAAGCCGCGCCGCTGATGCCGATCGCCTTTCAGCCCGTGATCCAGCACCGCCTCGCGCACGCGGCGGGGGAGCGGTGGGCGCTGATGCCGCACGCGTTCGCGTTCGTCGATCCGCTCTTCTCCACGGGGATCGCGTGGGGACTGCGCGCGGTCGAGCGACTCGCGCTCGCGTTCGAATCGGCTTCGAGCCGCCGACGCGTGCCCGATCGGAAGGTGCTCACGCGCTATGACGCCGCGCTCGGTGCTGAGGCGGATCAGATCGATCTCGTCGTGGCTGGCGCATACGAGGCAATGTCGCACTTCGACCTGTTCGCCGCGCAGGCAATGCTGTACTTCGGCGCCGTGTCGTTTGCCGAGATGCGGCAGCGGCTCCTGCCTGATGAGTCTGCGCCGTGGAGGGGGTTTCTGGGTGTGGGCGATCCGGTGCTGGGATGGCTGCCGCGAGAGAGTCTTCAGCGGCTGCGCCGCATCACTCGCGGCCGTGGCGAGGTCGGGAGCGGCGAGGAGCGAAACGCATTCGCCGCCTGGACTCGCGGCGCAATCGCTTCACGTAATGTGGTGGGACTGGCGGATTCGGCACGGCGAAATCTGTATCCAGTGGACCTGGAGACGCTGGTCGAGCGACATCGGCTGCTGGGAATGAGCCGCGACGAGATGATGGCCGCGCTGCCGAGGCTGCGGGGGATGCGACCTGAACCTGCGTTTGCGCGTTCGTAAAGGCGCGGCAGAGGCGGGTACAAGGTACCCGGTAAAGTACCTGGTACGAGGTATGGCATGGCCCGGCTTCTCCTGACTGCGTTCGCGTTGTGAGAACGTTGCCCGGCGTACCTCGTACGTGGGTCCTAGTACCGTGTACCCTGTACCCACCTGCGCCGCGCCTCACGAGCGCTTTCCAACCGCCGTGACGCCTTGCACGGAAACTCCATCCTGCACACATTCGCCCCATGCTCCCTGACCCTCACGCCGACCTCCGCGACCGCGCATTCCGGACCGTGTTCGACGGTCCAGGCGAGACCGATGCCGCTCTCCGGCGCGCGGCGGCCGACGGGAAGGGCATGCCGGCCGACCTGCAGGCGCTCGTCGACAAGATCCATCGGCACGCCTACCGAGTCACCGACGACGACGTCGCCCGACTCCGGACGACGTACAGCGACGATCAGCTGTTCGAGATCGTCGTGAGCGCCGCGCTCGGCGCATCGCGGCAGCGGCTGTTGGCGGGCCTCGCGGCCCTGGAGAAGGCATGAGACTCCAGAAAGTCCACACAGGGCATCGCCTGCGCGACAAGGCGATGCTCGGTATGATGCGCCTCGTCATGGGCCACGCGCCCGGCGTCGTCCGCACGCTGATGTACCGCAAGGAGTTCTTCGGGACGCCATGGACGGCGCTCACGCAGCAGGTGATGCGCGGACCGTCGCCGTGGTCGGTGGGAGAGCGCGAGACCTTCGCCGCGTACGTGTCGCGTCTCAACCAGTGCGTCTTCTGAACCAACGCTCACTCCGCGGTCGCGGAGGCGGCGCTGGGCAAGGGCACGATGAAGGCGGTGCTGGAC
>JALYXJ010000436.1 GCA_030947165.1 Gemmatimonadota bacterium | reverse complement strand
GGCACCCGCGGGACTCCGGCGTTGACCCGCTGACCGTGCCGCTGGCGATGAGATCGCCCGGCTGAAGGTTGCACCCGTTGCTCGTGTGATGTGTCACGAGCTGCGCCATGGTCCAGTACATCGTGGTGAAGCTGCCGAGGCTGACGCGCATGGGTGCGTCGCCTTTCGCGCGCATGCGACTCGTCGAGATCAGTACTTCGAGGGTGATCGCGACGCCGCCGGCGTGCTCGTTGTCGTCGTCGTACAGATAAGGAAGCGGTCGGGGGTCGCCGTCGGCGCGCGCGAAGGCCGGAGCGCGAAAGGGCGCCAGCGCATCGAGCGTCACGATCCAGGGCGACACCGACGTGGCGAAGCTCTTGGAGAGGAAGGGGCCGAGGGGCTGGTACTCCCAGCTCTGGATGTCGCGTGCGGACCAGTCGTTCACGAGGCACAACCCTGCCACGTGCGCCTCGGCGTCGCGGAGGCTGATGGGCCTACCGAGGGGATTGCCCGCCGCGATGAACGCTCCGACCTCGAGCTCGTAGTCGAGCCGGCGCGTCGGGCCCACGGTGGGCTCGGCGGCGGACTCGTCCCGCGTCTGTCCGGTGGGTCGGCGCACCACGTGGCCGCTGGCCACGACCGACGAGGCGCGCCCGTGATAGCCGATCGGCACCCACTTGTAATTCGGCAGCAGCGGATTGTCGGGGCGGAACATGCTGCCGACGTTCGTCGCGTGGTGAACGGATGCGTAGAAGTCGGTGTAGTCGCCGATGCGCGCCGGCACGAGCAGCTCGGCCGTCGCGGCGTTGACGAGCAGGGCGTTCGCATGCGGCCGTGCCCGCGCACCTTCGGGCGTATCCGCGCGCAGGAGCCGGCTGACGGCGCCGCGCAGCCGCGTGAGGGCCTCGGATCCCGAGGCCAGGATGGGGGTGAGCGACTCGCTCTGCACGCACCGGGCGACGAGCGTTGTGTTGGTCTCGTCGAGCAGGTCGCCGAGGGCGGCGAGATCGAGGATCTGGTCGCCGATGGCGATGCCGGGAAGGCCGAGACGACGACCGTCGCGAAAGACGCCGAGTGGCAGGTTCTGAATCGGGAAATCGGTGTCCTCCGTCTGCGCCGATTCGACCCATGACACGAGGTCGGCGCGATGGGTGTCGTCGACTGGTCTGATCACAGGAGCGCGAGGTGGCGCAGGTCGTCGACCGGCTCGCGGAAGGAGCACGAGCCGAACGCGAGCGCGAACGACGTACGGGCGTGGCGAAGCTGATCGAGGGTGAGGGTGTGCTCCCGCCAGCGCACGGACTCGTGACCGAATGTCATGGCGCCTGCGTCGCGCTCCTCGAGGAGCCGAGCGACGTCGTGCTCACTCATCCCGCCGAGGGCGAACGCGCCGGCGAGAAAGACGTTCAGGAAGCCGAACATCGTGCCAGATGGTGCGTCCGGCTCGTACGTGAGCTTCTGCTCGCCGCGCAGGGGATGGTGCAGACCGGCCGTAGCCTTGAAGGGCACGCCAGCCTCGGCGCAGCGGACGATGAAGCGTGCCAGCTGCGCCGTGATGGGAAAGGCGCCGGCGGTGATGCCACCGGTGCGCACCTTGGCTCGCGCGCCGGCGCGCTTCAGGGCACCCAGCCACTCACGTGGCTCGTCTGCCACCGGCAGCTCGACGAAGGTGGTGAGCTCGGCACCCAATGCATGAATCGCCGGCTCCAGCGCGGCGACCGAGGATGCCCGCAGCTCGGCCACGTCCACGACGAGCCGACCGGTGTGCGCCGCATTGAACGCATTAATCCGTGCCGCGTCGGCGGGGATGTCGTCACTCACCAACACGCTGAGCCGCCACGCAGCCGAGCGCGCCGCGGTGTGGCGGGCCGCGGCGGCGGAGAGCTCGTCGAGCCGGGCCGTAGGAACGACGAACCGTCCAAGCATCCAGGCGTCGGGCGAGGCGCGATAGGTGGCGTAGCCGGCGACCGCCTCGTCCATGCCCAGCGCCGCGGGCGGAAAGAGACCCGCATAGTCCACCACTCCCGCTACGAGGGCGTGCAGCGTTGACGCGGGGGCGACGGTGCGCGCGGTCATGGCGTCACTTCTTCTTTGCGGCCGTCTTGGGGGCGAGGATGCTGCCGCGGCACTTCGGCGAGCCGCAGCGGCACGCGTAGAACTTCTCGTCTTCCTCGGTGTGATCGTCGGCGCGCTCGTACTGATAGTCGTAGAGCAGCTCCTCGCCCGCCTTGATGCTGCGTCGCGCCTCGAGGAAGATCCGCTTGCGATCTTCGATCGCCTCGCAATTGCCGTCGCAGGAGTGATTGAGGAAGCGCGCGTCATTGCCGTTCACGGCGGCATCGATCACCGTCTTGTCGTCGACCGTGAACAGGAAGGTGTGATGGCGGCCCATCTTCTCGTCGTCGTAGCGCTTGTCGGCGGTGCGCCAGGTGATGCGCTGGCCGAGATACTCAATGAGTCGCGTGCCCTTCCTGATGTTGCGCGTGGCGAATGCCCCCTTCCCCTGAATCGCGGACTGGCGCACCTCGAAGTACGGATTGGGCTCCTCCTTCCACGGATATCGGGCGTGGATTCCTCGCTTGGCGCTGGAGGGGGTCGCAGGGGGGGGCGCCTTCGGTTTGACGGCGGACCGTGTGGTCTTCCGGGAGCGGTTCGGCTTCTTCGCCATGAATGCGTTCGAGTTGGGCTAAGGCCAGGGACGGCTGTCGCGCAGCCGTGCTAGGCGAGCTCCGGCCGCGTCTTGCGATAGGCCTCGGCGGCGTGGCGCAGCGCGAGCAACGCGGACGCCTCGAGCTCGTAATCCATTTGCATGGATCCGAGCTGGCCGGCGCTGTGCTTCGCGGTCACCTTCTTCGAGATCGCGTCGCAGCCCGCGTGCCGGCGGGCGTATTCGCGACTGGCGTGCCAGAGACTGTTCGCCTTGTGCCACCACGCCTCGTCGCGATCGGGGTGCACGTTACCGGCCGCGTCGGAGTACGCCTGGGACATCTCCGAGAGGGAGCCGTCGCACATGGCGCAGAGCGCGTCCACGTGCTTGTGCTCCAACTCCGGCTCCGATGAGTTATGCAGCCGGGCCGCGCGATCATGCTGACGGCAGCACTCGATTGCGGCACGGTAGAGCGCGTCGGCGCGAGTACGAACCAGGGTCATCGGATCCGGCGGCGCGGCGGGAGGAGCGTCTTTGCGGCGGGCGTCAGGCATGGGGCGGGCTGGAAGGCGGCGGCCGCGCGGTGCGCTGGACGGCCGCCATGAAAGATGCCCGCGCACGCACGCTTCTCCAAGGGGCCAGCGCCCTAGATCGCCGTTTGTCCGCGACCTCGCGCCGCGACCGGCCAGCTGGTGACGGCGCGATCCCCTCGCACTCCGTACACGAGGTCCGTCAGATGGACCACGATGCAGACGTGGTTCGGGATCACGCGCACCCGTTCGCCAACGGCTGGCCGCCACGACGACTCGCCGAGCTCCAGGATGCCATGCTCCTCGGACATTCGCGCGACGACCACGTCGGGACGCCCGAGAAGTTGGCCAAAGCCTTCACCAGCGGCGCCGCGGACCGGCTCGCGCCCGAGCGCCTTGGTGCCGGCATCGATCACCGCCTGGCCCGGCACGGCCGTCGACACGACCGTCGCCAGCACCGTCAACGCGCAGTCGTCCCACGCGCAGGCACCGATGGCCGCGGTCGTACGATCGTTGTACACGTAGGTCCCCGGCCTGAATTCCGTGACGCCAGCGATTTCGTGGGTGCGCCACAGCGTTGGGGTGGACCCTCCGCTGACGACGGCGGGCCGCACCCCCGCCGCCGCGAGCGTCTCGAGCGCCCGCTCGAGCGCTTCGCCCAACTCTCGCAGCGGGTCATTCTGCTGATCGATGGGCTCGCGAATGTGGCCAGGATAGAACGCCACCCCCGAGAACTCGAGGGCCGGCTCGGCCGCGATGCGTCGTGCGAGGGCGATGGCCTGCTCCGTGCCCGTCACCCCGACGCGGTGCATGCCGAGATCCAGCTC
>JALYXJ010000434.1 GCA_030947165.1 Gemmatimonadota bacterium | reverse complement strand
GTGCCGGCGCCCTCGCCTGGCTCGCCCTGGCTCGCGGCGAGCCCGTCAGTGCCGCATGGCTACTCATCGCCGCCCTTTGCACTTACGCCATCGGCTACCGGTTCTACAGCGCTTTCATCACGGCGCGGATCTTCGCCCTGAGCGACGCGCGTCCCACCCCTGCCCAGCGGTTGGCTGACGGACGCGACTTCGTGCCGACGAACCGGTGGATCGTGTTCGGCCATCACTTCGCCGCCATTGCGGGCCCGGGCCCGCTCGTCGGCCCCACGCTGGCGGCGCAGTTCGGCTACCTCCCCGGCATTCTCTGGATCGTGGTCGGGGTCGTCCTCGGTGGCGCGGTACAGGACCTGGTGATCCTCTGCGCCTCGATGCGCCGAGACGGAAAGACCCTCGGCCAGATGGCGCGCGAGGAGATCGGCCCGGTTGCCGGCTTCACGGCCATGGTCGCCGTGCTCGGCGTCATGATCGTACTTATCGCCGTGCTCGGGCTGGTGGTCGTGAACGCGCTTCGTGCGAGCCCGTGGGGCACGGTCACCATCGGCTTGACGATTCCCATCGCCATGCTCATGGGCGTCTACATGCGCTGGCTGCGCCCGGGCCGTGTGCTCGAGGCGAGCGCGATCGGTCTCGTGCTGCTCGCCGCCTCGCTCTACGCTGGCCGATGGGTCGGCGCCGATCCAACGATGGCGTCGGTGTTCACGCTGAGCGCCAGGACGCTTGCCATGCTCCTCATGGTATACGGCTTCGCGGCGTCCGTGCTGCCGGTGTGGCTGCTGCTCGCACCGCGCGACTACCTGTCGGCATTCGTGAAGATCGGCGTCGTGATCGCGCTCGCGGCGGGCATCCTCGTCGCGCTGCCGCCGCTCCAGATGCCGGCGCTCACGCGGTTCACCGACGGCACGGGACCAGTCTTCGCCGGGACGCTCTTTCCGTTTGCCTTCATCACGATCGCCTGCGGCTCCATCTCCGGCTTCCACGCGCTCATCGCGTCGGGCACCACGCCGAAGCTGCTGGAGCGCGAGACCGACGCGCGCGTCATCGGCTACGGCGCGATGCTCGTGGAGTCGTTCGTGGCCGTGATGGCACTCATCGCCGCCTGTGCGCTCACCCCCGGCGTGTACTTCGCCATCAACGCTCCGGCGTCGGCGCTCGGCACCACGGCCCAGAGCGCGGCAGCGGCCATTCAAAACTGGGGATTCGTCGTCAGTCCCATGGAAATAGAGGCGCTCGCTCGCCAGGTGGGAGAATCGTCGCTGCTTTCGCGCACGGGAGGTGCACCGAGCCTTGCGGTGGGAATGGCTCACATCTTCTCACGGATGCTCGGCGGCAGCGGCGCGATGGCCCTCTGGTATCACTTCGCCATCATGTTCGAGGCGTTGTTCATCCTGACCACTCTCGACGCCGGGACGCGCGTGGGACGCTTCATGCTCCAGGACCTGGGCAAACACCTGTGGGCGCCCTTCGGCCGCACGTCGTGGTTACCCGCAATCGTACTCTCGAGTGGAATCTTCGTCGCCATGTGGGGTTACTTCCTCTGGCAGGGCGTCATCGACCCGCTCGGTGGGATCAACTCACTGTGGCCGCTGTTCGGAATCTCCAATCAGCTGCTCGCGGCGGTCGCGCTGTGCGTCGCCACCACAGTGATCCTGAAGATGCAGAAGCAGCGATACGCCTTCGTCACGCTATCGCCGCTCGCGTGGATCACTGTGGTTACGATGTCGGCGGGCTTCGAGAAGCTGTTCTCACCGCTGCCGAAGCTCGGCTTCCTGGCGCATGCGCACCTGCTGCATGCGGCGCTACTCGCCGGTACGCTGCCTCCCGGGGTGAAGTCAGCGGGTGATCTCTCGCGCATGATCGCCAACGACTACCTCGATGCCGCCGTCGCTGCGTTCTTCCTGCTCTCCGTGCTCGTGGTGATCGCCGACAGCGCTCGCGAGTGGTGGGCCGTATTGCGGGGAGGAAAAGCCGCCGTCTCCACGGAGACCCCGCCGCCGCTCGGCGCCCCTTCCCTCTCGGCCGGTGCCTGAGTCCTTCGTTCCTCCGCAACCCCTCATGAATCTGCTTCGCACAACTGTCGCGCTTCTCGCATTTCCCATCGCGTTTCCTGACGCTCTCGTGGCGCAGGGCGCTACCAGTGACCCAATGGCCTTCAGCATCAAGAACATCATGCGCGGTCCGGAGCTGTACGGCCGGACCCCCACCAACGTGCGCTGGAGCGCGGACAACCGCTGGATCTACTTCCAGTGGAACGCGGCTGGCACCGATTGGCGGGAGCCGCTGCGTCCGTATCGCGTGCGGGCCGAGGCCGGCGCGCAACCTGAGCGTCTCACGAACGCGCAGGCTGATTCGGCTGCTCCGTACGTCGCGCATGGAAAGCGCTCGCCGGACGGGCGCTCGCGCGTCGTCGAGGCGAACGGCGACATCTACGTCCTGTCGCTCCGCGACGGCAGCGCGCGACGGCTCACCCAGACGGTGGCGGTCGAATCGCACCCGGACTTCTCGAGTGACGGCCGCACCGTGTATTTCGTGCGGGAGAATAACGCGTACGCCCTCTCGCTTGCCGACGGCGCCACGCGCCAGCTCACCGACATTCGCACCGGTCCCGCACCGGTGGACTCGGCGAAAGCGGTCGGCCAGCGCGGGCGACTCGAGCAGCAGCAGCGCGACCTGTTCGAGGCCGTGCGCGACCGCGCGGCGCTCGACAGCGTCGCGCGCACCGAGCGGAAGGCGCGAGGGGCGGCGGGAC
Source organism: Gemmatimonadota bacterium (assembly GCA_030947165.1). The sequence continues at coordinate 2,274 of JALYXJ010000434.1, read as the reverse complement.
TGCAGACCGTCTACATGTCGGCCACCGAACGAGTGGCCATTGACGTCTCGCCGAATGGGCGCGCCGCGCTGGTCGTGATCGGACAGCCCGCCGCGTCGCAGCGGCAGGCCGAGGTGCCGCAGTTCGTCACGTCGAGCGGGTACGTCGAGAACTTGAAGATCCGCACCAAGGTCGGCGACGCGACCAGCAAGCTGCGCGTGTTGTGGGTCTCGCTCCCTTCGGGGAAGGCGACGCCACTCAAGGTGTTCGGTCCCGACAGCACCGCCACCGGCGACGTGGCGCTGGCCGGATGGAACGACGACGGCTCGCGGGCCGCGCTATTCGCCTTCCCCGCCAATCGAAAGTCCCGTCTACTGACGCTCGTGCGCTCGGATACCGCGGCCTTTACCACCGTGGAAACGCTGCGCGACAGCGCCTGGGTGGGCGGCCCCTGCTCGTCCTGCGCGGGGTGGTACGACAACGGCCAACGTCTCTGGTACGTGTCGGAGGCGAGCGGCTACGCGCAGCTCTACTCGGCGGCCGCCACTGGTGGTGACGTGCAGCCGCTCACGCAGGGCAAGTGGGAGGTGCTCGACGTCGAGCTCTCGCCCGACAAGCGCGAGTTCTTCCTCACCACCAACGAGCCCTCGCCGGCCGAGCAGCAGCAGTATCGGATGCCGGTGCGCGGCGGCACCCGCACGCGCGTCACCTCCGCCTCCGGCGGGCATGCCGTCACCGTGTCCCCCGACGGACGCTGGCTCGCCGACGTGTACTCGCTCGTGAATCGCCCACCCGATCTCTATCTCGTTGCGAACCGTGCGGGTGCCGAGCAGGTACGGCTGACTACCTCTCCCAGCGCGGAGTTCCTCGGCACCAAGTGGCTTGCACCCAGGATCGTGGACATCCCCGCATCAGACGGTCTGAGCGTCCCCGCCCACATCTACACGCCTGCCGATATGGGCGCGCCGCCGAACGGTGCCGCGGTGATCTTCGTCCACGGCGCCGGCTATTTGCACAACGTCGGCAACTTCTGGTCGCAGTATCCGCGCGAATACCTGTTCAACCAGTTCCTCGCGAAGCACGGTTACGTCGTGCTCGACGTGGATTACCGCGCGTCGGCCGGCTATGGCCGCGACTGGCGCACCGCCATCTATCGGTGGATGGGCGGCCGCGATCTCCAGGATCAGGTGGATGCCTCGAAGTGGCTGGCGAAGACCTACGGCGTGCCCGGCTCGCGCGTGGGAATCTACGGAGGCAGCTACGGCGGCTTCATCACGCTGATGGCGCTATTCACCGCGCAGGAGTACTTCGGCGCGGGCGCGGCGCTGCGCTCTGTCACCGACTGGGCGCACTACAACGAGAGCTACACGTCGGCGATCCTCAATCGGCCGCAGGACGACACGCTCGCCTATCGGCGGTCATCGCCGATCTATTTCGCCGAGGGGCTCCGGAGTCCGCTCCTCATGGCGCACGGCATGGTCGACGTCAACGTCAACTATCAGGACATCGTGCGTCTCGAGCAGCGGCTGATCGAGCTGGGCAAGACGGACTGGACGCTCGCGTCATATCCGGTGGAGGACCACGCCTTCGTGCGCCCATCGAGCTGGACCGATGAGTACACGCGCATCTTCGATCTCTTCGAGCGGACGATCGCGCGTCCGACCACCGGTGCAGCCGCTCGCTGAGGGAGTCGCCCGCGTGGCGAGCGTGGTCCGGCGCGTGATCGGCGCGCCGGACTACGAGGGCTATCTCGCCCACGTCCGTGACGCGCACGCGGACGACGCGCCGCTTACCCGCGAGCAGTTCGCGCGCGACGCGCTCGCGCGCCGGTACGAACGGCCGGGCAGCCGCTGCTGCTGAGCACTGCTTGTGAACGCTGCGCCGTACGCCTTGCCGGGATCGGACGTGCCGAGGTAGTACCCGATCGCCGTCTTGCCCAGCACGAACATCAGCGCACTCCCGCCGCGAAGCCGGTTCTCACGACGCCACCGTGGTACGGGGCACGACCAGCATCATGCCGATCGCCGCGGCCAGCGCCAGCGACGCCCCCATGACGAACGCCACCGGCGCGCCGGCGTGATCCCACACGTAGCCGAACAGCAGCGACGCCGGCAGCGCGCCAAGTCCGATCGCCAGATTGTACCAACCGAAGGCGGTGCCGCGCCGCTCGGGGATCACGAGGTCGGCGATCAGCGCGCGCTCCGTGCCTTCTGTCAGCCCGAAGAACAGACCGTACACCAGAAAGAGTGCCCACGCTTGCCAGGCCGTGCCGGCTCGCGCGAAACCGAAGTACAC